>JBDTCQ010000121.1:0-5312 GCA_039923515.1 Dokdonella sp. | reverse complement strand
GTGCCAGAGTACACGTCATTGTTTTTTCAGCATTTTCTTTAGATAGACGTGGGCGCGGACAGTGTCCGCCGGTGCTGCGCGGACAGCTGCGGACAGGCGACATCCGATGATCCGGGACGGGTTTTCGGCGCGAGCTTTTCGCCGTTTCCACACGACGTCCAGCGAACGTGTATCTGCCCATGATCCCGATCAGATCGGCCGAACGTCGAGGCTAGCGATGAGCAAGCCGAACTGGCGCGGCCCATGGCAAGGGCGCGAATCCGGAATCGGCCTGACGCTTTGCTATGATCGGGCCGCACGAGGACAGGGGATCATGGCCGACCGCTTCCAGGACATTCCTGGCTACGAGATGATGGGCGAGCTGGGCGAGGGCGGCATGGCGACCGTCTATCTCGCCATCCAGCATTCGCTCGATCGCAAGGTTGCGATCAAGGTCATGCGTCGCGAGTTGCGCGTCCGCACCGGGCCGATGCCGGAATTCGAGCGGCGCTTCCTGCTCGAAGGCCGCACCATGGCGAAGCTGCCGCATCGCAATATCGTCGCCGTCTACGACATCGTTACGCGCGAAGACATCGCCTACATCTCGATGGAATACCTCGAGGGCGGCACCCTCGCCGAGCGCATGCGCGGCGGACTCTCGCTTGGCGAGGCGATCGGCGTTGTCGTGCAACTCGCCAACGGACTCGAGTACGCCCATCGCAATGGCGTGATCCATCGTGACCTGAAACCGTCGAACGTGATGTTCCGCGATCCGGGCACACCCGTATTGACCGATTTCGGCATCGCCAAGCATTCCGATGTGCTGGCCTCGCGGATCACCCAGACCGGCCTTGTTCTTGGCACGCCGACCTACATGAGCCCGGAGCAGGCCGCCGGTCGCGACATCGATGGGCGCGCCGACCAGTACGCACTCGGCATCCTGTTCTACGAAATGCTCACCGGCAACCCGCCATTCACCGGTGAGAATCCAATGGCCGTGCTGATGGGGCATGCGCTGCAGCCCCCACCGCCACTGCCTGATGACTTGCGTCCGTTGCAACCGATCTTTGATCGCATGCTGGCCAAGGATCCAAACGACCGCTTTGCCAACCTGCAGGATTTCGTCAAGGCATTGCGTGGTCTGGTGGTCGGCAACGATGCGCTGGTCAAGCAACTCGGTGCGATTACTGCGGCAAGCACGTCCGAACGGCTGCGTGCGTTGGGTTTCTCGGGCGAATACACCGGCGGCGACAGCGGCTTCGCACTTGACCTGTTGCGCATGCCGCAGACCGATCCGTCGATAAAGCAACACGCCACGCCCTCGATGATCAATCAGGCGCTGCAGCGACCGCGACTGCTCGCGGCACTGGCGGCTGGGATCGGCGTGCTCGTTGTTGCGCTTGTGCTCTGGGCGGTGTTCAAGCCGCGTAGCCTGAGCCAGGATGACCAGTATCTCGTGCGCACCCTGCTGCGCGAGGCCGACCGCATGATCGAAAGCGGCGACCTGCTTGCGCCGCCGGGCGCGAATGCGTTCGAAGATGTACAAAAAGTGCTGCAGAAGGATCCCGTGAACAAGCGCGGCCTCGAACTGCTCGATCAGATCGCAACGACGTTGCGAGCTGAGGCGGAGAAATTGCTCGCTGCCGGGAATCTCGACGCAGCCAGCGAGACGGCCAACCAGGCGCTGCTGGTCGCGCCAGACAATACCGAGGTGCAGGCCCTGAGCCAGCGCATCGCGGCTGAACAGCAACAGCGGCTGGCGAGTGTGCGTCTCAGCGAATTGCTCGGGAAGGCCGAGGAAGCCGAGAAGCGCAAGCAGCGCACCGGGCCCGATGGCGCCTACGCGCTGCTGCGCACGGCATTGAGCCTGGCGCCTCTGGACAAACAGGTGCAGGCGCGCCTGAAGGCGCTTACCGACACCGAATTCAAGCGCATTCGTGATTTGCTCGCAGCCGGCGATACGACTTCGGCCGAACGGGCGCTGGGCGAACTGCGCGCGGAATTCGGCTCGGATCCGGCCTACGCCACGCTCAGCCAGGAAGTCGCCAAGGCACATCAAATCGAGGCAAACAAGCTGCGCGTCACCGATCTGCTCGGCAAGGCCGGGACGGCGCTCGCCGCCAATCATGTCAGCGAGCCGGCGGGCAACAATGCCTTTGAATGGTTCGAGCAAGCGCGCCAGATCAATCCGGAAAGTGGCGAGGTCAATGCCTTCAAGCAGAAGCTCGCAGCACACCTGGTCGCGAACGCGAAGGCGGCACAGGCACGCGGCGATAACGGGATGGCGCTTGACCGGGCCGAACTGGCCTTGCGGGTCGATCCCGAACTGGCTGCGGCAACCGGTATCCGCGACAGCACGCAGCAAGCACTGGGAACCCGGCGTGCGGCGATTGCCTCACAGCTGAATCTGGCCCGCTCGGCGATTGCTTCCGGGCGTTTGTTGCCGCCGTCAAAAGACAACGCGCGCGATGTCCTCGAAGCCTTGTTGCAAACCGATCCGGAGAATCCCGATGCACTGAAGTTGCGCGATGCACTGCCGCGGGTGGTCGCCGATGCCCTGCGCGGGGCCACTGAGCGCAATGAACTTGAGGTCGCCGGATCATTGGCGGCAGCCGCGGCCTCGGCCTATCCCGACGACGCACGCATCACCGAACAGATCGCCGAGGTGCGCAAACGCCAATCGACTGAAAAAGCCAACGCCGATCGACTGGCAAGCGAGCAACATCTGGCCGAATTGATCCAGCAACGACCCCTGGTCGGCAAGGCTGCCAAGGCTGCGATCGACGCGGTCCTCGCGCTGCGCGCGTCCGGCTCCGAGCAGAGTGCCCGCTACGAGCAACAACTGCTGGATGTCCTCGCTGACGACATGCGCAATGCATCCACCCTTGCCGCCGGCAAAGCGAGCCAGGCTGCGATCGAGATGGCGGCCAGCGATTTGGGCAACAGCAAGGCCCTTGGCGCGATCACTTCTTCGGCAAAAGCGCGAATCAGCGCCCTTGAGGAACAACGCAAAGCCGAGCTCGCCGCGCAGAATGGCGAGCTGGTGATCAATGCCCTGCCCTGGGGCATCGTCGATCGCGTCCTCGATGCAGAGCGCAAGCCAATGCCGCTGCCTGAGGAACGCACCACACCGTTGACTCTGACCCTGCCCGCAGGCAGCTACTACGTGACCCTGCGCCACCCGCAATCCGGCAAGACGGTATCCGCATTTGCCCGGGTCAGTGCCGGCAAAAGCAGCCAGACCAGCGGCAGTTTCCCGACCCTGAGCGCCGAGGAGTACCTCAAGCATGCGGGGCTCTGAGTTGCGCCATCTGCTGATCCTGCTCGCCTTGCTGGCGACACCGGCACTGGCCGACTGGAAGCAGGATTATGCGCGTGGCCTCGAAGCAGCGAAGGATGGCCGCTGGGTGGATGTCGATCGTCACATGCAGGCCGCGCTGGACGGAAACGCCAAGCCGGCCGAACGCGTTCGCCTGTATGGCCAGCGCTATGAGGCCTATGTTCCGCAACACTATGCGGGCCTTGCCGCCTTGCGACTGGGCGATTGCAAAAAGGCGCTGGCACTGTGGTCGCAGGGCGACAATGGCGCCGTCGTCAGCAGCGTCGCGGCGCTGGCCGATGAGGAAAACAAGGGCCGCCTCGAATGCAGCAGCCTGCTCGTACGCCAGGGCCAGCCCGCAAAATCCGACACACCTGCCTCCCCGCCGGCACAACCCGCGCGCACCGAGCCGGTGCCGGCTCGGCCGGAGCCACCCCCCTCGCGGCCGATCGTGCAGGCACCTCCGCCGGCCAGACCATCAGCCGGTGAGAGCCGCGAATCCTCATCGGTATCCGCGCAGATCCTGCGCCCCTTGCTCGATGCGTATCTGGGCGGGCGCTATGCCGACGTACTCAAGCTCAGCAGCCAGGTGCCGCCCACGTCACGCCTGCGCTGGCACATGCTGATCCTGCGTGCCGCCGCCGCATTCAATTTGAGTCAATTGGGACAAATGCCGGACGCGGATGGCATCGCGCGCAAGGCCGTCGAGCAAGCACGCGAAACGGATGCATCGATGAAACCGGATGCCGACTATTTCTCGCCGAAGTTCATCCGCTACTACAACTCGCGCTGAGCAAATCTGCAAGCTTGGTGCGGAGCGGTCGTCATCCCGGCGCCATTCGACAACCGGGATGACAAGGAGCGCTGACTGGCTTCAGGGCAACCGCTGATCAGAAACGGAACACGCCCGAAGCCGACACGGTGTCGGTGGAGTCCGAGAAATCCGCACCCACGTCGATCTGGAACCGGCTGAAGGCCATACCTGCACCAAACGCGTAGTGGGTCTGGCTGCCTTTGCGGCCGGACGAGAAGGTCACCGCGTTGGCCTCAGGATCCTGGGTCGCCGGATCGAAAGTCGGCGGATTGCCGCGATAGACCAACTCGTGCGCCGGATCACGCCAGACACCCGCGCGCAGGCTGAACGGATGCGTTGTTGCAAACGTGTATTCGGCACCGAGACGCACTTCGGTGCCATCGTCGAGCTTGAGTGGATCGAGGCCTGTGGCCCGATCGGTGTTGAACAGGGAAACCATCTTGTCGGTCACCTGCGAGTAGTAGACACGGCTGACATCCAGGTTGATGACCCACGCCTCGCTTGGACGCACACTCAAGCCGACGCCGAAGACATCCGGCACGTTCAATTCGGTCGCCGCCTTGATGGTCTCGCCGGGGAAATTCGGCGACGACAGGATCGCGTCATAGCCCAATGCAGGCGCATGTCGATACGAGAGTCCGGCACTCAGCCATTCGGTAAGCGCCATGCGCGCACCCAGCGTGAAGCCGATCTTGCCACCCCCATTGAGGTTGGCTTCACGGCTCAGTTGCGAACCATCGGCCGGCGAGAAGCGATCGGTCGTGGTGCGGATGTCGAGCAGGTAGTAGTTGATTCCAAGACCGAACGAAAGGCGATCGTTGGCCTTGAAGCCCATGGCCACGCCATAGGTGTCAACGCCAAAGCTCGTATTGACGTCATAGGCAAAGACATTGCCGGTGTAACCACTGCCATCTCCGGTGGTGGTCACGGCGCCGGCGCTCTCAAAGGAGGAATCGTAGTTGATGACTTCGTAGCGGTAGACCGCAAACGACACCCGCTCGCCCGGATAGACGAACGAGAACGAACGCAGCGAGTTGGTGCGGTCATCCTGCGAGGAGTAGTTGAGTCCGGACGAATTGAAGCCGTTGTACTGGGCGCTGCCGCCATTCAGCCAGCGCGTGTTCGTGCTGACCGAGCGCACTTCGGCAGACACTTCAGGACTGACCAACTGGGTCAGGCCGGCCGGATTTGCGTAAGCCG
>JBDTCQ010000120.1:0-7392 GCA_039923515.1 Dokdonella sp. | reverse complement strand
GGGCGTCGGCGAGTGTGGTCAGTGCCTGTGCGTGGAAGTGATGATCGGTCTTCACGTACATGCGATCCGACATGGCCACCGCGCGCTCGGCCCATTCGGCCGCGAGATCCGCCTTGTCAAGTTCGATCGACTGTCGGGCCAAATTGGTCATCGGCACCAGGACCATGACGTGATCGCCGTTGAACGAGCGCCGGTGCATGGCAACGGCTCGCTGCAGATAGGCCAGTGCCTGCTCGGGTTGATTGCGCGCGCGCGCGAGGCGGGCCCGATTGTTGAGGACGATGGCAAGGTATGGCCCGCCATCCGGATAGACGCGCTCGAAAATGGCCTGCACCTGATCGTACAAACCATCGGCGAGATCGAGGTCACCGAGGCCGCGTGCGGAATGGGCCAGATTGCCGAGGGTTTGCGCACGTTCTTCCGCGCCGGGCGGTGGATTGGATTTGTCGCCAGCTTCGAGCGCCTTGCGCAGCAGCGCATCCGCCTGTTCAAAATCGTCCTGGATCAGGTAGAGCACGCCGTAGTCGTTGAGGATGGTGGCCTGCAGTGCGGTGTTGCCCTGACCGCTGCGTGTGATGCGATCGAGCGCATCAGCGTAGAGCGCCTTGGCTTCCTCGACGCGATCCTGTTCCTTGCGTAGCGAAGCCAGTGCCGCGACTGACTCGATGGATCGCGTGTCGAGGGGGCCAAACAATTTTTCAGCCTGCTTCAACGCCAGGGTCAGCTGTTTTTCGCCAGCATCCAGCCGGTAGCGCGAGAGCATGCTCTTGCCGAGCGAGTAATGGATATCAACGGCGAGATCGGGACGCTGGGCGAAGCGCTCATCCACCTTCACGGCGGCGTCATCCAGCGCCTCGGCGAGGCTTATCTCGCTGCCGCTCGCATACGGATTGGATACCGACAGCACATCGACCAGAAAGGCATTGACGAGACCGGTATCGCGGGCCGCCTGCCTCGCTTCGGCGGCCTGCCAGATCGCAGTTGCGCCGGCGATGATGATCGCCAGACTGGCGAGCGCTGCCGCCGCCGAGCCAAAGCGATGGCGCTGGATGAACTTGCCAAAGCGATAGCCGACGCTATCCGGATGGGCCAGTACGGGCCGTCCTTGCAGATGACGACGCAAGTCATCGGCAAGCGCCTGCGCGGATTCGTAGCGACGCGCAGGATCCTTGTGCAGGGCGCGCGCAACGATTCGCTCCAGATCGACCCCGATGCGTGACTGGCGCAGCTGCTTCTCGTCTGCACTCAGGTCCGAGCTGGCCAGGGCGCGGCGCAAGGTCGGCGGCTCGCTCTCGCTGATGATGCGTTCACTCTGCGCTGGACTGGATCCTTCCAATGCATAGGGGCGCTTGCCGACGAGTAGTTCGTAGAGGATCACGCCGAGCGAGTAGACATCTGATGCCGTGGTCAACGGTTCGTGGCGCGCCTGCTCCGGACTCGCGTAGGCCGGCGTCATCGCCGCGGTCGTGGTTTGTGTCGCCGACGCACTGGCGCTGTCATTATCGAGCAAGCGGGCGATGCCAAAATCAAGCAGACGCGGCTCACCATCGGCGGCGACCAGGATATTGCCGGGCTTGAGATCGCGATGGACGATCAGGTGACGGTGCGCAGCCTGCACGCCGTCGCAAACCTTGGCCATCAGGCGCACGCGGGCGGCGATGTCGAGCTTGTGGGTGGTGCAGTAATCGGTCAACGAGCGTCCGTCGACGTATTCCATGACCAGGTAGGGAATGCCAGCCTCGCTGCTTCCTCCATCGAGGATGCGCACGATGTTGGGGTGGTCGAGGCGCGCGAGCAGATGGCGCTCATGCTCGAAACGCTCAAACAATTGCGCCTTGCGCGCCGGATCAAACAGCAGCTCGCCGGAACGCACGAGCTTGATGGCAACCTGCTGCTCGTAGCTTCCGTCGGCGCGGTGGGCGAGGAAGATCACGCCCATGCCACCTGCATCGAGTTGGCGCTCGACTTGCCATGCGCCGAGGCGTGAACCCGGCGTCGGCAGGGCGGGCGGTTGTTCGAATGCACCCATGAAAGCAGCGGGGACTTCGAGGAATTCGCCGGTGGCCGATGCGGTCTGCAGCAGCGCCCGCACGCGTTCGGCGACACGCGCTTCGAGCGTCTGGTTGTTCAGCCAGGGCCTACGCTCTGCCATGCGCAGACTGAGCAACTGCTCAAGAATCCGCATGGCTTCAATTTCAGTCTGCAGATCCATCAGGAATCTCCTCGCCCAAGTGCGGCCATTGCTGTGGATTGCTCTTTTTCTGCATGGGCAGCGAGACCTGGGCGCGCAAGCCGGGCTAGACTTCGGTCATGGACGCACCTGTGACTGAATGGCTGTCGGCTTGGCGAAAAGGCGATTCCGCGGCACGCGATCGCCTCGTGCAGGTGATGTATCCGGAATTGCGTCGGCTTGCCGGCCAGGCATTCCGGGGTGAGCGCGGCGATCACACCTTGCAGCCGACCGCCTTGGTCAACGAGGCCTGGCTGCGTTTGTCCGGCTCGGCCAATCCCGAGGGAGCGGATCGTGCGCACCTGCTCACGGTGGTGGCTCGTTTGATGCGGGAAATCCTGATCGATCATGCCCGTCGCCGTGCCGCATCGAAACGTGATGGTGGGGTTCGCGTCGATCTGGACGGGCTCGATCTGGCCGATGACGCGCAGAATGTCGATTTGATCGGCCTTGATGCCGCATTGCTGCGTCTGGAACAGGTCGACGCGATGAAGGCGCGCATCGTCGAGCTTCGGTATTTCGCTGGAATGAGCATCGAGGAGACGGCCGAGACCGTCGCGCTGTCTCCGGCAACGGTCAAGCGCCATTGGCAGGCAGCGCGCATCTGGTTGTTCAATGCGCTCGGCGAAAATGACGCGAGCCCCGGCCAGGCGGCGAGTCTGTAGCACGTGTCGGGAGCGAGCGGGAAACCGTCGGGCAAGGCACATCTCGGAGCGGGTTGATCTCGTTTTAATGATGCGCAAGACGGCGCCGATACGGCTCAGAGACAATCGCCCTCCGGCGCGCGACATTCAACTCTCTGTTTTGGCCGGCGCCGGAACCTCCACCCAGAACCAGCCGCGCACGTCGCCAACCTCGAAGCCGGTGGCCATGTCCTGCGGGTAGCGCCGGGTCAATGCGTCCTTGACCTCGGCGCTGATGTCGGCCACCGGGCCGTGACATTGCCTGCACATCTGACCCAGTGGAATGGGCGTGGCAACGGCCAGGGTTCCTTCGGATCCACTGAAATACCGGCGTGTCGTTGAGCGGTCCCTGACAACCTCCGCGACCCAGGGTGGCCCACTGTTGGCGGGGTTGCGCAGCTTGTACGAGGTTCGTCCGATGCGGACGTCGTTGGATTCGGCAACCGATTGGGTAATGTCAGCCGCTTCGTTTGCGCATACCTCGATACCGGCCGCGGGTCCGCCCGCGGCAATGCTCTCGCCGAGTCGCTTCATCAGCCGCGTTGCGAGTTCTTTTTGCGCTTTGTCGGCACGGGCCAATTGATCCTGCCGATCGTCGCCGGGAGTCTGCAATGGCGTCCACTCGGTCGCCTGAGTACCGGGCATGGGTTGATCCGCCGATGCGGCAATGGCATGCGTGGCCGTCGCCGCGACTGTTGCAATGACAAAAGCGAGGAGCGTTTTCATTTCGATCTCCCGTGCAAGAGTTGAATTCGGAGGATGCTAGCCGATGCTCGTCCGCGGTGCTTCAGCGATAGTCGCGATGGCAGTCGTCGCAGGCGTGCTTGACCTCGGTCAGAGCGTCTTTGCGCTGGGTGCAATCACTCTGACTCGCCGCCAGAACCTTGTCATGCAAATTGCTGATGTACTGGTGGAACACGCGATCCGGCGTACCCTCATCCGGCATGGCCGTGATGATGTCGTTCGAAAGCAGGGCCAGTTTGTCGAGGGCATTCGCATTGTCGTTGCAGGCTGGCGAGGTTGCGGCCTTGTTTGCCGAGATCAGCTCGTGCTTCATGACGTTCATCAGCGCCTCGGGATAGGCATCCTTGCGCGCGTTCAGGGTGCGCACGGTGATGACTGTGAGGATGACGCCAACGAGCAGGCCGATGATCAGGGTGACGAGATGGCGCATGGGCTGAATTCCGCAGGACAGTGAATCCCCATGGTACGACGTCGGCGTGTCGATGTTCCAAGCCGGGGTTCGCTGCAGCGGGGCAATCGGTCGCGTGCTAATCTCCCGCGCCGCATGAATACCCAAGCCCACTCCAGCCCCGCCGACGAACGCTTTCGCGGCCTCGACCGACTCTATGGTGTCGGCAGCAGCGCACGCCTCGCGCAGAAACACGTCTGCGTGATCGGTGTTGGCGGTGTTGGCTCATGGGTGGTCGAAGCGCTGGCACGAAGTGCGCTGGGACAACTGACCCTGATCGATGCCGATGACGTCTGCGTCAGCAACGTCAACCGGCAATTGCACGCGCTTGATGGCCAGTTCGGGCGGGCCAAGGTCGAAGTCATGGCTGAACGTGCACGTGCGATCAATCCGTCGATTCGCATCGACACCTTTGCCGAATTCCTTACGCCTTCGAATCTCGAACGTCTGCTCGATCGCGGCTATGACCTCGTCATCGATTGCTGCGACGCGTTCCGGGTCAAGGTTGAAATGATTGCCTGGTGTCGCCGGCGCAAATTGCCGCTGATCGTCAGCGGATCGGCCGGCGGGCGCATTGATCCGACGCTGGTGCGTGTGCGCGATCTGTCGCGTACCGAACACGACGCGATGCTCGCCCTGATCCGCAAGAAGCTGCGTGAGGAGTTCCGTTTCCCACGCGGACCCAAACGCTATTTCGGTGTGCAGGCGGTCTACTCACTGGAGAATGTGCGCTATCCGCAAGCCGATGGCAGCGTCTGCGGACAGCGTCCAGAAGCGGGCGAGGGTGGGCTCAAGCTCGATTGCGGCGGCGGTCTGGGCGCAGCGACCCACGTCACCGCCACGTTTGCCTTTGTCGCCGTCGCAACGGCGCTGCAAAAATTGCTCGCGGTCAGCCAGAAACCGTTGGCAGATTGAACAGGCGGCGTGCGTTGGCGCTGGTCGATGCGGCAACGTGTGCCTGGCTTTCGCCGCGAAGCTCGGCGACCACGGCAAGCACTTCGGTCAGCAGAGCGGGTTCGTTGCGCTGGCCTTGATGGCCATGCAGCGGCTGATCCGGAGAATCGGTTTCGAGCAGGAGAAATTCTGCAGGCATGCGCGCGACGATGTCACGAAGACGCCTCGCGCGGAGATAGGTCACTGGACCGCCGATGCCAAGTGCGAATCCCATTTTCCATAAGTTATCAGCTTGTTGCAGGCTGCCGGAAAAGCTGTGCACGACGCCACGCAAGCCGCCGACCTTGCGCAAGCACGCAGCCACTTCATCGAAGGCACGTCGCGCATGCACGATCACCGGCAGGTCGCGCTCACGGGCAAGTTCAAGCTGGGCGATGAAGTAGTGCTGCTGCTGATCGTGATCGAGTCCCTCGACGAAATAATCGAGTCCACATTCTCCAATCGCGACGGGTCGCTCACGCTCGACGATTTCGGTCAGGTCGAGCAGATGCTGGGGCATGTGCTGATTGAGAAACATCGGATGCAGGCCATACGCCGGGTGCAGGCCCGCTTGCGCATGACAGACCTCGCGCAGATGCTCCCAGCCTGATCTCGCTATCGCCGGAACGATCTGCTCACGCACACCGGCAGCGCGTGCACGCGCAATGACAGCCGAGCGATCCGCATCAAAGGAATCTGTGTCGATATGCGAGTGGCTGTCGATCAGCATCCACGACTCCCGCGGATGCTCGTAGTCAGGGCGCTCACGATTCAGCGCGCCACCAGCCAGGCGGCGAGGCCGAGGAACATGGCGAGGCTGACCACGTCGGTGGCCTTGGTCAGGAAGATGCTTGAGGCAGTGGCTGGATCGGCGCCGAGGCGCTTGAGGATCTGCGGAACCCCCGCGCCGACGATGCCGGCGACGCCACAACTTCCGGCCATCGCCAGCCAGGTGATGAAAGCGAGTTTGCCGGCATCCGCGCTCTTCTGATGCCAGGCCAGCAGGTACATGGCCAGGCCACCCAAGATTCCGGTCAATGAGCCGTTGAGCAAGCCCACCCACGCCTCCTTGAGAATCTGGCGCATGCCCTGGCCAGCCTTCATTTCACCGAAAGTCATCCCGCGCAGGGTAACTGCAAGCGCCTGGCAGCCGGTGTTGTTGCATTGGTCGGACAAGACCGGCAGGAATACGGCGAGCAGGACGATCTGGTTGATCGTGTCCTGGAACATGCCGACCACGGCCGCCGTGAAGAAGGTCGCGAGCAAATTGAGTTGCAGCCAGGGGTGGCGAAAGCGAAGGCTGCGTGCCCACGAGGTGGTCACCCGTTCCTCTTTCTCGACACCGACCATGGTGCCGGCTTGCGCACTGATCTCGAACGCCTGTTCCTCGAACAGGACCGAGCCACGCACTACGCCGAGCAGGACACCCTCGGAATCGCAAACGGGATAAACCGGGTAGTGGCGGCGCACGACTTCGCGCATCGCACTGATCACATCGGTTTCCGGCCGCAGCGAGAACGGATGCGACACCATGATTTCCTCAAGGCGTTGCTCGGATCGCGCAAACAGCATTTCACGAAAGGTGACGACGCCCATCAGCTGACGTTGCGCATTGATGACGAACACGTAGGTCATCAAGGTAATCGAAGCGACCGGGCGCAAGCGTTCAAGTACCGCGCCAACCTGGGCGATGGGCGGGAAGGTTTCCGGCAGTGGCTCCATCAGCCGACCCACCGTGCCCTCATTCCAGGTGCGGCTGCTCTGCCAGTGTTCGCTGGTGCCCTGGCCGGCGGCGAAGGCGATGCGTTTGCGTCGTTCGGGTCCGAAGCGATCGAGCACGGCGAAACCACGCCCGGGCCCCATCCCTTGCAGGCAGGTCGCGATCTCGTTGTCAGGAAGGCTGGCCAGCACGCGCGCGGCAGCATCTGCATCCAGATCGCGCAATTCATCGAGCAGGCTGACTTGATCGTGCATGGCGAGTCATTCAGGGGAGCGGCGATGCTAACTCAAGCCCAAGCGCGAGGGTATGACTGCTCGGCCTGTGCGTGGATCGTCGACATGGCCGGGTCGGCCGGAACCGTCGCGCATTCGTCGAACCGATGTGTATTTTCAACGTGGATCGCCCGTAAAAAAGCCGCCTGAATCAGGCGGCTTCAATGGGCATATTCGGCTCGCTCAGTTGACGCGATAGAAGCTGTGCGCGCCGATGACCGCAAGTGGCTGTCCCTTCATCCAGGCCGGTGAAGCATGTTCCTCGGCGACGAAGTGGTCGGCATCGGGGACGATGAATTTACGCTTCTCGATCGGCAGATCCCACATCTGCAAGGCGTGATCCGCTGTCCGCCAGGCATCGC
>JBDTCQ010000119.1:0-6280 GCA_039923515.1 Dokdonella sp. | reverse complement strand
CGATGGCATGGTGCGGATGCACGCCCGCGGTCGCAAACAGCCTGCCTGGGTGGGCCCGGGCGAGAGCCAGAGCCATGCGGCTGCCTGCGGCGCTCGCCCCGGTCACGACCATTTGCATCACGCCCTGCGCATGAGCCCGTTCGAGGACCTGATCAAAATCGGGTCGGAACGATTCGTGGGTGAGGTTGGCGCCGATATCGATGAGTTGCATGGGCACGACAGGCCGAAAACCCATGATTATCGCTGGATCGGCGCAAGGTGCACAAACGGGATCAATCCGTTGCGCCTGCTATTCAAAGTTCACAACCGATTCACCCCGGGACTGCGAGTATCCTGATGCTCGATCAACCTAGCCGGAGTTCACCATGCTCGCTCATACCCGATTACTTTTCGGTGCAGTGCTCGCTTTTGCAGCCTGCTCCGCCACCATGGCGACAGCGGCTGAGGTTGGCGTTGACGCAAGTCGTGCAACGCGTGTCACGGCTGAACAGCTCGTTCATCGCAAGCTCCTCATCGAGCGCCCGGCAGCGGTCAGCCCAAAGTCGGGCAACAGCGTCGCGTCGGCCACGCCGGGCTTGCCGCGAATGAATCCGATTGCCGCTTATCCTCCAAGCTGCCTCGCCGATCCACTGCCCGACATAGTCAGCGGGCCGAGTTACAACCGCAATGTCACCTTGGCGGCATACAACGGAAACACCGCCCAGGTCGATTCTACCGAGATCGTGACCATCACGATCTGGCGCGTGGCCTGCAGCAGCTCGCAATACTTCACTTCCGCGACCCTGATGCGGATCAAGCGCAGCAGCAATAGCCAGGTCGTCTATCCGTTGTTCCCGGCGATTCGCGTCAGCCAGGGCGCGATCGGCTTCGGCGACAGCGCCTACCCGGCCAATATTGCGCGCGTAACCATCGAGCCGAACACAATCCTCGCCGATACGATGGTCGATACGCCAATTCTCAATGACATGACTTTTGTCCTTGAGAACTATGACAGCACGCAAACCAGTGTCTTTGATTTCAATCTTCCTTTCAGCCTGCGCTTCGACAACCTGTTTGCCACCAACAACCAGTTCTTCATTGATGTGCCAAGCTATAGCCCGAACACCGGCACCTATCCGGATGCCTTCCGAAACCTTCCGATTTCCGGATACCTCAGCAGCAACTGGTATGACCCGGCCGCTAACGGTGAGGGCATCATTTTGCAGATCTACGAGCGTGTGAACGAGCCGCAGACGCTCGTGGTTGCGTTCTCATGGGCCGCCTTCGATCCAAGTGGCGTGCCGTTCTGGCTGTTTGGCCAGGCGGACATCGCACGCGGTTCGCGCAGCGCCACCGTCCCGATCGTCTACCTCACCGGCGGCGGCCTGGGCGGCAATGCAGGAAGCGCCGCCACTGCACATCCTTGGGGCTCGGTCACAATCGGTTTCCCGAGTTGCAACGAGATGTCGTTCAACTACGCGTCTAGCCCAGGCCTGCCGACTGGCGTACCGACCGGCACTGGAATCCGCACATGGCAGCGCCCTGCCAACGTGAATGGTCTCTTTTGCGAATAGCGAGTCTTTAGCAGACTCATTAAAACGGCGCGGTTCATTCGCGCCGTTTTCTTTTGCGCATGAGTCGATCGGCGACAATCCGCGCATCGCCGCCAGAGTTGATCCGATTGAACGACCCCGCTTTTCCGATTCAGCACGTATTGCCCGAGATTCGCGAATGTCTCTCAGCGTCGACGCGGCTCGTGCTCGAAGCACCGCCCGGGGCGGGCAAAACCACCCAGGTACCGCCGGCCCTGCTTGATGAGGCTTGGCTGCAGGGTCGACGCATCCTCATGCTGGAGCCTCGCCGTATTGCTGCGCGGGCAGCTGCCGAATTCATGGCCTCAGCACGTGGCGAGCGGGTTGGCGAAACGGTGGGCTACCGGATTCGGCACGAATCGAAAGTCTCGACAGCCACGCGCATCGAAGTGATCACCGAGGGCATCCTTACCCGCCTGCTGCAGGACGATCCGGAACTGCCCGGTGTCGGCGCGATCCTGTTCGACGAATTCCACGAGCGCCATCTGCACGGCGACCTTGGCGCCGCACTGGCGCGTGATGTGCAGGCCACCCTGCGGCCTGACCTGCGCCTGGTCATCATGTCGGCCACACTCGATGGCGAACGCATCGCACGCTGGTTTGACGCGCCACGATTGACCAGTTCCGGGCGAAGTTTTCCGGTACGCATTGAACATCCGCCGGCGCGTCAGGGCGAGAGCTGGCCCGAGCGCGGCTGGACAGCGCATCTGGCTCGCGTCGTTGCCCAGGCACTCGGTGAAGCCGATGGCGACATTCTCGTGTTCCTGCCGGGCCGTCGCGAGATAGAGACGGCGCGCCGTATGCTTGATTCGCCCAATGCCGATGTGGTGGCCCTGCACGGCGAACTGGCGCTCGCGGAACAACATGCCGCGCTGGCGCCATCCGGCTCAAGCCGACGGCGCATCATTCTGGCGACCAATGTCGCCGAGTCGAGCCTGACCCTGCCCGGTATTCGCGCGGTGGTGGATTCCGGCCTGGCCCGTGAACCGCGTTTCGATGTGAACTCGGGATTTTCGCGCTTGCAGACCGTAACCATCGCGCAGGCATCGGCTGATCAACGCGCCGGCCGCGCCGGCCGCCTTGGCCCCGGCATCGCCTATCGGCTGTGGCCGCAGAGTCGCCGCCTGGATCCGGCGCGCAGCCCTGAAATCACCCAGGTCGAATTATCCCAACTCGCGCTCGAACTGAAAGCATGGGGCTCGGAAGCGCTCGGCTGGCTGGACGCGCCGCCTGCCGGTGCGTATGCGCAAGCGCATGAATTGCTGATCGCACTCGGTGCGCTTGATGCAAACGGATCGATCAATTCTTTCGGGCGCAAGCTGCTTGCATTCGGCGCGCATCCGCGTCTGGCCGCCGCCGTATTGCGTGCGAGCCCGCTTGATCAAGCCGTCGCCTGCGACCTGGCCGCGCTGATCGAGGCACGCAATCCGCTGCGTGGCTTGAGTGCGCGTGACGATGATTTTCGCCAGCGCGCCAATGCACTGAACGCGTGGCGCTCGCGTGATGCACGGGTGATCACGGAGCTTGGCGCCGATCGCGGTGCACTGGCCGTCATCCAGCAATCCGCCGATGCCTGGCGACGACGCGCACGAGTTTCGCGCGAGCAATCCGCCCCGACCGGACCGACCACGGCCGGGGATATCCTGATCCACGCCTTCCCCGATCGCATCGCAAAACAGGACAGCGGCAATCCGCGCCGTTACCAGCTTGCCAATGGGCGAGGCGCACGCCTGCTCGATGAGAGTTCGTTGTTCGGCGAACCCTGGCTGGTCGTCATCGATCTGCGTTTTGACGAACGTGACAGCCTGATCCTGGCCGCCGCGCCGTTTGACGACGGCTTGTTGAGCCGCGATTTTCCGCAAGCATTTGCCACGCAGCGTAACGTGCGCTGGAATCGCGAAAACCGCGCCGTCGAGGTGTTCGAGGAGCGCCGCTTTGCCTCGATCGTGCTTGAGCGGCGCAGCGTTCCGGCAAGCGCCGAGGACACCGTGCCGGCGTTGATCGCCGCGGTGCGTGAACTGGGTCTCGACGCGTTGCCATGGAGCGAATCGGCCATCGAATTGCGCCAGCGCGTGGAATTTCTGCGCCGGCATGCGCCTGAATCCGCAATGCCCGATTTTTCCGACGACTGCCTGCTGGACACACTCGAAACCTGGCTCACACCCGCGCTCACCGACAAACGCCGCCTCGATGCCTTGCGCGCCGAAGAGTTGTCGAATGCACTCAGCTCACAACTCGATTTCCCGAAACGCCGCCTGCTCGACGAGCAAGTGCCGACCACGATCAAGGTGCCGAGCGGAATGGATCGCCGGGTGAGCTATCCGGTCGACGGTGCGCCCGTGCTTGCGGTCAAGCTGCAGGAATTGTTTGGCCTGGCCGAATCACCGCGCGTGGCCAACGGACGTGTACCGATCACCTTGCACCTGCTTTCACCCGCCGGGCGCCCGATCCAGGTCACCCAGGATCTGCACGGGTTCTGGGAACGCACCTACCCGGAAGTCAAAAAAGAACTCAAGGGCCGTTACCCGAAACACCCTTGGCCGGATGATCCGTGGACCGCGGTTGCCACGCACCGAGCCAAGCCGCGACGCTGAACCAAACTTCAACGTCAACGGTCGAAACCACCAATTCACGCCAAGCTCACGGCATACGCGTGGCATGGTAGTTGGCGTGAGCGCGTTCAACGCGTTTCATCGTTGACGCATCCGAACAGCAGATCCCTTTCGCAATTCGAGGCAAGCATGACCCGATTCAATCGCGCACTCCTCTGGATGACGGCTTTTCTCATTCTCGTCGCCGCTCTCGGCGGCCTGGTCGGTTCGCGTCTGCTCGAGATCTTCCAGGCCAACCCGTTCTTCAACGGCGTGATCCTGACCGTGCTGGTTGCTGGCATCATCGTCAATGTGCGCCAGGTAATGTTGTTGTCGAACGAGTCGCGCTGGATTGAATCATTCCGACGCTCGAATCCGGAGCGTGTCGCCGAAGGCAAGCCACGACTGCTCGCGCCGATGGCACGCATGCTCGGTAATCGCGAGCGCGGCAAGGCCGCGTTGTCGGCACCGTCAATGCGCACGATCCTCGACAGCGTGCAATCGCGGCTGGAGGAGTCCCGTGATCTCTCGCGCTACCTGATCGGCCTGGCCATCTTCCTCGGCCTGCTCGGCACGTTCTGGGGTTTGCTGGTGACGATTCGCTCGGTTTCGGAAACGATCGGCACGCTCAACGTCGGCAACGACGCGCTGACCATGTTCAGTGCGCTCAAGGAAAACTTGAAGGAACCGCTGGGCGGCATGGCGACCAGCTTCTCGACTTCGCTGTTTGGTCTCGCCAGCTCGCTGGTGATCGGATTTCTTGATCTGCAGGCCGGGCATGCGCAAAACCGCTTCTACAATGATCTCGAGGAATGGCTGTCAGGCATGACCCATCTGTCTTCGGGCAGCGCGCTCGAAGGCGATGCCTCGGTGCCGGCCTATGTGCAGGCACTCCTTGAACAAACCGCTGATGGCCTCGAGCGCATGCAGCGCGCGATTGTCGAAAACGAACGCGAGCGTCGCGGCAGCAATGAACAGTTTGCCGAAATCTCGAATCAGCTTGGCCGCCTCAATGATCTGCTCAGCCGCGATGCACGCGAACGCCAAGGCGCCGTTGAGGTGCAGAACGAACTGAAAATCGTGCTGCGCCAGATCGCCAGCCACCCGCCATCCGAATCGAGATTGTCCGACGAATTGCGTGCTGAACTGCGCCTGCTTTCGCGCACGATTGCGGTCGCGGTCGGCGGCGGACGTGAGCCACGCGCATGAGTGTCCTGGCCCGCCGTCGGCGGCGCACATTCGACATCTGGCCGGGATTCGTCGATGCGCTGACGTCACTGATCATGGTCATGATCTTCGTGTTGTTGATCTTCGCGATTGGCCAGTTCGTGTTGTCCGACACCCTGTCCGGAAAAAACAAGGCGCTCGATGTGCTGAATGCGCAGGTCGCCGAACTCGCGCGCACGCTGTCCTTGAGCGAGGAGCAGAAGCGCACGCTCGACGCACGCGTCACCGAACTGAGCGCATCCCTCGGATCCACGCAGGCGGAGCGAGACAAGCTCGGCGCTGACCTGTCGGAGGCAAACACGCTGGCGGCCAGCCTGACGGCCGATATCGCCGCGCTGAGCGAACTGAAAGCCCAGCTCGAAGCCGAAGTCGCAAGCCTCGCAACGGCTCTCGACACAAGCCGTGGCGATCTGGTCAAACAAACCGAACTCGGCAATTCCGCCACGGCGCAGGTCGAACTTCTGAATCGGCAGATGGCCGCAATCCGCGAGCAACTGGCAAAGCTCGAAGCCGCCCTTGGCGTCGCCAAACAGGATCTCGCCGGCAAGGATGCCAAGCTCGCCGAGCTTGGCCAACGTCTCAATATCGCTCTGGCCAATCGCGTCGGCGAGCTTGAACGTTATCGCTCGGAGTTCTTCGGCAAGTTGCGCGAGGCACTGGGCAATCGTAGCGACGTGCAGGTGGTTGGCGATCGTTTCATCGTGCCGACCGATATCCTGTTTGATTCCGGCTCCGCCGACCTTGGTCCAGCCGCACAGGCACGCCTGGAGTCACTGGCCGACACCGTGCGCGAGGTTTCCGCCGAAATTCCCTCATCGATCGACTGGGTGCTGCGCATCGATGGCCACACCGACCGGCGCCCGATCCACACCGATCGCTTCCCCTCGAACT
>JBDTCQ010000118.1:0-3987 GCA_039923515.1 Dokdonella sp. | reverse complement strand
AGGGCGAGCACGTAGCGATCAGTCCACAACTTGTTGTGAGGCGTCGTGGTCTGGCCGGGATCCGCTAGGAACTGCGGGTAGCTGAGCTTGCCCGGATCACCCGTCTCCAGCTGGGAGACATGCAGATCCAGCGCCGTGTGCGTCATGTCGCCCGAACTGTAGCCGAGGTGAAGATCGGCGCCGCGCAGTGTCGAGTCACCGTTGTCACGCTCACCATCGCTGGTTCGGTAGTGCGCATCAGCCAGGTAATCCCAATTGCCCGAGGTACCCGAAATCTTGTTGAACGAGCCGAACAGGCCATTGCTGCCGAACACCGCTTCGGCGTAGCCACCCAGTTGGCGATCGGCGATCGGCTTGCGGCTGACCATGTTGATTACCGGTGGCGGCTCCGGGCCGTACAGCAGCGAGCTGCCGCCACGGATCAACTGTATTTCTGAAATTTGCTGCGGTAGCGGCAGCGTGTAGATTGTTGGATAGCCGATCCAGTCCGACATCAGCGGAATGCCATCGAGCATGACTGTAACGAATTCGGATTCCTGCGGATTGCCGATACCGCGATAGCTCAGGTTGGCCTGGCCAGGCGATTGTTGCTCGGAGACCAGAAGGCCGGGTGTCTGCGCAAACAGCGCACGCAGGTTGTTGTCGACAACGGTCGGGATCGCATCGAGCTTGGTGATTGAAGTTTTCTTGGTCACCGTGATCAACGGACCATCGACCTCTTTCATGATGTGCTGCAGTTTTGGCCGGGTGTCATCCTGCGAGCGGCGCTCGTGGACTTCAACCTTGGGCAGTTCGGTGCGATCCTGGGCCGGGTCAACAGACGGGGCACGATCCTGTGCACAGGCAGACCCAGCCAGGCCCTGGGCAATCGCGATCGCGAACGTACCCGTGACAATGGCTTTCTTGTTCATTTTTATTCCTTGGGGCGAAGCTTGGCGAATCCCGACGCCCCCTTTGAGCGTCGGTTCGATGCGCTTTATCGCAGCACCGGACCCGAGCCGACACCGTCGTGAGAACTAGGTCTTGCGACTGAGTATCGTGAAAGACACCCAGACGGCAAAGCAGCAAGATCGCGAGCTCAACCACTCCCCTCAAACAGTGCTACCCCCGTGTAAGGATGCATGCGACCACTGTCGTTACAGATTCCCAGCCATGAAGCCCATTTCAAACAATGGCTTGTGTATGGTGGTTTCCCGGGATCTTCGGGCCGCGCATGATCGCGACAGCCCGGGCAGTTGGACGTCAATGCACAGATTCGGCGCCCAGGTGCGTGCCCAGGAAGGTTTCGAGCCGCTTGAACAGGGCGATATTGTTGTCTTCGTTGTAGAAACCGTGACCTTCCTTGGCGACCGCCCACCAATCGGCGGGATTGCCCGATTTCGCCAGTGCGTCACGCATCGCCATGCCTTGCGCGATGGGCGCGCGCTCGTCTTCTTCGCCATGGATGAGCAGGACCGGGACCTTGATCTTTTCAGCCAGGCTGGTCGGCGAAATGGCGCCGAGCGCTTGCATGTCGTTGCCCAGCACGCGTCCCAGATAGTTGCGCCCGTATTTTGAATCCTTGATGTCACCCTTGTTGAACATCATGGACAGATCGTAGATGCCGGCGTAGCCGATTGCGCACTTGAAAAGATCCGGCGCCTTGGCCGCGACCATCATCGCCGAGTAGGCGCCAAAACTCGCCCCATACGAACAAATGCGCTTGCTGTCGGCGTAGCCCTGGGCAACCGCCCAGCGCACGCCCTCGATCAGATCGTCCTGGATGCGAGTGCCCCACTGCTTGTAGCCCGCTTCCTCGAAACGGCGTCCACGCCCTTGCGAACCGCGATAGTTGATCTGCAATACCAGATAGCCGCGACTCGCCAGGAATTGAGCTTCCGTGTCGAATTCCCAGCCATCACCTTCGGCATGCGGGCCACCGTGCGGGAGCAACACGGTCGGCAGGTTCTTCGGATCATCGACCCCATTGGGCAAGGTCATGAAACCGGCAATCTCGACACCGTCACTGGTGGTGAATCGCATCGGTCGGCGCTTGCCCATGCGATTCGGATCGATTCCTTCGCGCGGCGCCAGGAGGCGGGTAACCTTGCCGCTCTTGCGATTGAACAGGTACCACGAACCGGGATCGCGATCACTGTAGCCATACACCAGGGTCACGCTGCCGTCAGCGCTGTGATCGATGTACTGCAGTTTCACGGCCGGCATCTGCGCACTGAGCGCCTTGTGGAGTCTGGCCTCGGTCGATTCCGGATCGAAATAGACGACCGAGGGCTGCCCCGAACCGACCATGGCCGCAAACGGCTGTGTCGGTGGGGGCGAATAGATCAGGTCGGAGACACTGGCGAAGTCATTGCTGGCGAGCACTTTTCGATTGGCACCCGACAGGTCGGCAAGTACAAACGATGCGGGCCCGCCCTGAGTGGAGAAAAACGCATAGGTCTTGCTGTTGTCTGCATTGAACGCGACCGGCACGAACTTGCCACCGACGGCCTCAGCCTCCATCGGTTGCCAGTTTTCGCCCTTGTTGTCGGCCCCGAACAACAAATACATGTCGTCGTCATCGGTGCCATTGGCATAGCGCGGCGTCCCTTCACGGGTCAGGATGAAGGAAAGATCCTTGGTGCCGAGGCTCGCGACCAACTTGTGGCTGCGCTTGGAGGCGTCGACGTTGTAAAGCATCGAGCGATTGCTGTCGAAAGCCAGATGACGCATGTAGAAGCTGCCATCGCGCTTCTCCGGGACGCCGGCGATAAAGCCAAAGCCGCGTTCGATGCCGGCCGTGCGCGTCGAGCGCTGATAACCATAGACATAGCTCTGGTTCTTGCCGTCCAGATCAGTTGCGATGATCTCGCCCATAAAGGTCGGCACCTCCAGTGAGCCCCGCTTGCGCCCCTTGCCGATGATCAATCGTTCATTGCTGACCCAATCCACCTGCACGGGCAGCTCGTATTGAGCCAGCTTGAGCAGTGCGGTCTGCTCCATGTCCGACATGCGGAAAACGATCAAACCAAAATTTCCGCCGCCAAAATCCGCAGTGAGCGCCAGATGCAGTCCATCCGGTGACATCCGCGGATTGCTCAGCTTGCTGAATCGGGCGAAGGCTTCGACCGGCACCGGATCGAGTGCGTGCGCGCTGGTGACAAGCAGGGCGAACGCGAGGAGGAGCAGTTTGATGTTCCGCAGTGTCATGCTGAATACCTTGTCCATTGATCTGAACAAGTATAGCAACGCGGAAAGCGCCGAATGCCAATGGCTCGGCGATTTCAATCCAGCCAATTTTCCTACTTGAAGATTTCCTTGTTCTTCGCGTAGGGAATCGCCTGCTGACGGGTGACCAGACCGCGCTTGACCAGATCCTGCAGGCACTGGTCGAGAGTCTGCATGCCGTGCTGGGCACCGGTCTGGATCGAGGAATACATCTGCGCGACCTTGTCCTCGCGGATCAGATTGCGGATCGCCGGAATGCCGACCATGATTTCATGCGCGGCGATGCGGCCGCCGCCGACTTTCTTGAGCAGCGACTGCGAGATCACCGCACGCAGCGATTCGGAAAGCATTGAGCGCACCATCGGCTTCTCGCCAGCCGGAAAAACGTCGATGACGCGGTCGATGGTTTTTGCCGCCGAACTGGTGTGCAGGGTCGCAAACACCAGATGGCCGGTTTCCGCGGCGGTCAGGGCCAGGCGAATGGTTTCCAGATCGCGCAACTCGCCGACCAGGATGTAGTCCGGATCCTCACGCAGTGCCGAACGCAGCGCCTCGGTAAAGCCGTGCGTGTCGCGATGCACTTCGCGCTGGTTGATCAGGCACTTTTGCGAAGTGTGCACGAACTCGATCGGATCCTCGACGGTGAGGATGTGCGCGTATTCGTTCTTGTTGACGTGGTCGATCATCGCGGCAAGCGTGGTCAATTTGCCCGAGCCGGTCGGCACGGTGACCAGGATCAGACCTTGCGGCTGGTTGATGATGTCGCGGAACACCGGCGGG
>JBDTCQ010000117.1:0-15613 GCA_039923515.1 Dokdonella sp. | reverse complement strand
ATTGGCGCGAAGAATGAGCGCTTGGTTATCCGTGGTTCCGATAAAATTGCTGACCGCGTTGGTGCCCGTGTTGCCCACTCGGCCCCAGGCATCGGCAGAGCCCGGAGCTCCTGTTGGCCCTGTGGCGCCAGTCGCGCCTGCAGCACCTGCGGGCCCCGTGGCCCCCGCGGGTCCTTGCGGTCCCACTGGGCCGGAACCGGCCGGCTCGCATGCCACCGATCCATTTGCATTCACCACTCGAATTGACTGTCCAGCCGGACAACCAGAAACGACCCGCGCCTGCACCTGGCTCGCAATGATTTGGGCGCTGCCAATCGAGTTGTCCAACACGGTAGTTGCCACTTGCGCGACCTCCGCAACTTGCGCCTGCGGGGCAGGCGTGATTTTGGTGGCCGGACTCAAGCCGGTAAACGCGCCGCTGGATGCGCCTGGGCGCACGCCGATTTGCAACTGGTAATCGTCAACGGCAATGACCGGGCCAAAATCCAGTTCGACGCTGAAAACTCCTCTGCTGACCACAACGTCGTCTTTGACAATGACCGCGCCAACCGGAGTGCCAGTGGTGGTTTGCAGGGTGAACTGCAGATCGTAGGTGCCATCAGCCGGCGCGTTGGCATCGACCAGGCTGCCTTGATAGGTAAAGCTATTGCCGAACGCGAAAGCCGCGGGGCTGATCAGGGCGGCGAGCAGGGCGGCGACTAGGGCTTGAGTTTTCATCAACAGGGATCCTTGAGCAGGGAAATCAGTCTTCAAAACCATCACGGAAAATCAGGTCGGATGAATCGTTGGCGATTGCCGGGCCGTGAAATCCACCGAACAGCTCATAGGGGTCGCCCGTTGCGACTTGCACCGCACTTTGGCCGACAGTGCCGGTCACACTCCAACCGGCCGCACTGGCCTTGGTGCCGCCGCTGGCGATCACCTGTTTGAGCAAGCGGTATGGCCCACCGCTGGGCGGTACTTGCGCCAGCACCATCGCTGGCGGCAGCAACATCAAAACCAGGAGAAATTTCCGCATTGAAGTCTCAAAAAGAGCGCCGAATTTGGCGGCGATATGAGAAGACACGGGAAACAGGGCAACGAGGGGCCACACGTGTGAAACTTTCGCGCCCAGACTGCATCATCACGTCTCGCAGCAAGCTTCGGGCGGCGCGACTTGTGCAGCACCTTTCTCCACGATACGCACGCGAATACGTTCGTTTGATTACTCAAAGCTATTTTGAAAAATCCCGTCGTAGCTTAGTAGAACAACACTATTCTCGCGGGGCAGCCCCACGATCAATTGTCGCTCGTGCGGCTTGGGGCTCGCGTTGTAGGCAAAGCGTGTTTCGAAGCCCGTGCCCGCTGATCCCATGATGCCTCCAATCACGCTATTCCTTGTTGTCAGGGGGCCCGCCAGGTCACTCAACGAAAGTACTCCAGGTTGCATGGTCAAGCCGTCACCCAGACCCAACGTATTGGCGCCCGCATCGGCAATGCTAGCGGTGTTCAGATACTGGCTGCGCATGACGTAATTGCCATCGGCTAGTGCGGTGATCGCGCCACCGAGGAACTGCACGACCCCGATCTGGTCATCCGTGCGCGTGCCGACAAACGAATTGGCCGGCGTAACGGGGCCAACAACGCCGCTGGTGCCCGAACCCCACGTCGAGGCACCTGCGTCAACGACCGTGCCATTGTTCCAGAAGTAGCTGCTGACCACGTAATTGCCATTGGTCAGCGCCACTACTTTGGATCCCACGGCATCGTTGCGCGTAGACCCTACCAGCGAGTTCGCAGCAGACACCACGCCGACACTGCCGCTGATGCCCGAGCCCAGCGTGACGGCACCGACATTGGCTTCAGTGCCATTGCGCCAACCCGTCGATTGCACGACATAATTGCCATTGCTCAACGCCGTGATCGAGGTGCCGACGCGATCATTGGCACTACTGCCAATCAAACTATTGCCCGGCGTTGCGAGTCCGGTGATGCCAGTTGTGCCGTTGGCAAAGGTGATCGCGCCGACGTTGACGATGGCGCCGTCATCCCACAATCGATTTGCGACGACATAGTTTCCATTGCTCAGTGCCGTCACCTTGATCTGATCAGTGCCCGTCTCGCCGGCCATGAACGCCATGGCAGCTGTCAGTACGC
Organism: Dokdonella sp.; assembly: GCA_039923515.1. Taxonomy (GTDB): domain Bacteria; phylum Pseudomonadota; class Gammaproteobacteria; order Xanthomonadales; family Rhodanobacteraceae; genus Dokdonella. The sequence continues at coordinate 13,477 of JBDTCQ010000117.1, read as the reverse complement.
CAATATTGCTGCCATCACCCGGCGCAAAAATCGCGACGCCATTGTCGACAATGCCATCCAGATCACAGCTTTGGCAGGTGATCACGTAGTTGCCGTTGGTCAGTGCAATGACATCGCGGTCGACTACTCCCAGTTGATCGTTTGCGACGCTACCGACCAGAGAATTGCTGGCGGAGACCAAACCCGACACGCCCGAAATGCCCGAGCCGAACGTCACCGCGCCCACATTGATTGCAACCGGCGAGTCCCAAAACGCCGTCGTCGTGACGTAGTTGGCGTTGCTCAACTCGTACAGGTAGGTTCCGACACGATCGGCAGGTGAGCCTCCCACCAACGAGTTGCCAGCCGATACAACGCCGGTGATGCCCAGCGTGCCATCGCCGAACGTTACCGCGCCGCGTCCATCAGACCAGTCGGCGGAGCGCACCACGTAGTTGCCATTGGCCAGCGCCGTGAACTCCGCGCCGACGCCATCTCCGGCGTGGCTGCCCACCAATGAGTTACCCAGGTTCGGGCTGCCAGTGAGGCCATTCGTGCCGGATGCAAAGGTCACCGCACCGGCATTCGTCACTGAGCCATTTTTCCAGTTCGGTTGTCGAATCACGTAGTTGCCGCTAGCCAAAGCATCCGCCTGCAATAGCGTGATGGAAGGATTTGCCATGCCAGTGGTAAATGAGTTCGTCGTGCTGACTTGGCCCGTGCTGCCCGTACTGCCGTCGCCAAAGGTGACCGCGCCGGTATTCACCAAGCCATTGCTGGTGTCATCCCATTTGGGTGAGATCACCACATAGTTTCCATTGCTCAGGGCCAGCATGCCGCCGTTGCCAATCGCATCACCCGCGCTGCTGCCCACCAACGAATTGGCCACCGAAACCGCGCCGCTGATACCGCTAACACCAGAGCCCCAGGTTACTGCGCCGGCATTCACGATGACGCCATCGTCCCAGACGGAACTGATGACCAAATAGTTGCCATTGCTGAGTGGGAAAATCTTGTCTTCCGTGCCAACACCGTCATTGGTCTGGCTACCCACCAACGAGTTGGCTGCCGACACCACGCCATTGCAGCCAATATCCGCACGGCAGAAGGTCGCCGCACCTTGGTGATTGCTGCCCCACACCGAGCTCGCGACCACATAATTTCCGTTGCTCAAGACAACAATTCTTCCACCGATTGCATCGTTGGCCATGCTGCCGCGCAATGTGCTGATCAGCGCACCACTGTCGTTGAACAAATACACTGCGCCGACATTCTGGATGCCTGTTTCCGGGTCATCAAAGCCGGGATCGGTCACAACGATATTTCGATTGGGCAAGGCAGTCACGCTGGCGCCGAAGGCTCCACTGCCGGCAGGCGTTGCGAGTGTAATGCGGCCGGCGAAAGCCGGTAGTGCGGTGCTCAACGCCAGGAGGATGGCGGCTGTAGACATCACGCGGGGATAGTGGAGAGGTCTCATCACAAGCTCTGAGTGGCGGCGGATATCTACCTCCACGTGAGATTGCGGCGCTGCGGGCCACGCCGTTGTGAAATGAGCAAATGGATGTGCGCGCCTCAATGGCACGTTCTCCTCCTGAAATTCCGGGTGAGTCGCTTAGTGGGCACCGCGATGTGCCAGTGAGAGGCACGCGCTGGATGCGGCCGGCCGCCCAGTCCGCCGTGAAATGTTGTTGACCCTGGCGGTTGTGGAAGCCCCTAGCGAGAGCTTTCGCCCGGTGGGAAGATCACTGAGTGGGCGTTGCTGACCGGCATGGCAGAATGTCGAAGAAGTTCTGTTTCAGGTCTTGGCCGGCGTGTCGGACCGCTTTGCCAAGCATCAGCTCGCCAATTCCGGTCGTCACTCCGGATACCAGGAGACACTTTGCATTCAAGTCTCGAATCCTGCCTCGCTGGTATTCAACGCCACGCAGGGCGCGTATTCGGCCCACGTTGGCCGTCCGCTGTCGCGTTAGTGCTGGCGAATCTTGCGCCGCTGTATGGCGTCACCGCGCTCGACTGGCCTGTCTATCCGCTGATCTTGCTGTTCTGGGTGGAGAACGTGGTCATCGGCGTCATCAACGTGATGCGCATGGTGATGGCTGACCCCGGAAGCGTCATGTCCTGGATCAGCAAGGTCATGATGGTGCCGTTCTTCTGCGTCCACTACGGCATATTCACCGCCGCACACGGCGCCTTCATCCATCAGACCTTCGGCGGCGGTGCACCGGGTGATATCACAGAAATTTTCACGCCCGCCTTGTGGGTCGCATGGATCACCGAGCTCGGGCTCTGGATTCCGGTGGCTGTGCTGGCATCCAGTCATCTATTTTCCTTCGGCTCGAATTTCATCGATCGTGGCGAATACCGCACTGCCGTTCTGGACAAGCTGATGATTCAGCCCTACTCCCGCGTGCTCGTACTGCATATCGTCGTGTGGATCGGAGGTCTCGCTATCTTGCGAATAGGATCGCCTGTGTGGGCACTGCTCCTGCTGGTTGGCGTCAAAATCATCCTGGATCTCCATACGCACCTGAGAGAGCATCGTAAATCCGATGGAGAACCAACGACGCAGTGAGGGGTTGGTGGCGATCCGGGCGTTAGCGAAGCGGGGGGAGAGCACGGAGATGATCGTGTGCCCCGAGTCGTCCGTTCATGTCCCTTCCGAAATTCCGGTGTGCGTTGCACTACATGTAACATGTGTACTATTAACTTCGATTCGATCGGATTGATCGCTTCAAACGATTCGATTGTCAGTCGTACCTTTGAGTGCCACCGCCTCGCCTCAGCGTGCGCGGCGCGCCGCATCGGCTGAAGAGCTAGCCAATCTCGCAGTCGCGTCCGCCGCATCCAACACGCGCAGAAAATTCTCACCCGCAACCTTGCGCAGATCAGCATCGCTCCAACCGCGGCGGGCGAGTTCTTTGAGCAGGTTCGGGAATTTGGAGACATCTTCCAGGCCAGTGACGGTGAAATCGATTCCATCGAAATCACTGCCGAAGCCGACATGGTCGATGCCAGCTATATCGCGTACGTGCTCGATGTGATTGGCGACATCGGCGACAGTCACGGGGGGTTGCGGATTCGCCACTTCCCAGGCGTCCAAAGCCCCCTTGGCCTTTTCGCGATCGCCGCCATTCTCCTTCAAGACGCCCATCGCGAAGACGCCGCCGGCGTCGTACCAGTCGGAGAATGCCTTGCTGGTGAATTCCGGGACAAACGAGACCATGACGATGCCGCGATTCGCGGTGACGCGGCGCAACACATCGTCAGGAACATTGCGTGAGACATCACAGAGTGCGGCTGCGGATGAATGGCTGAAGATCACCGGGGCGGTAACCAAATCGAGTACATCACGGGCGGTGTCGGCCGAAGCGTGTGAGAGATCAACAAGAATTCCGTTCTGCTGCATCCAGCGCACGGTCTGCTCACCCTGCGGTGACAGCCCGCCAAACTTGGCCGGCCCCGCGTGCCCATCGGCGAGCGCGGTGGGTTCGTCGTAGGCAAGGATGTCCGAGCGCAAGCCTTCCGCGGCGAGACGTTTGACCGTTGCTTCGTCGACGCTGATGCGATCCGGATTTTCAAGCGCGATCAAGATGGCTAGGCGTCCGGAGCGATGGATGGCGCGGATGTCGGCCGATGTTCGCGCAATGGCCACACGATCCGGATAGCGCGTCGCCATTTCGCGTGTGAAGGCGAATCCCTTGAGCGTGCCTTCAACTCCCGGTTCCGATTCAAGCCAGCCCGAGTTGAGCAACTGTGCGCCGACACCGCCTTGCTTCCAACGTGGCAGGTCGGTGTGTCCGCTCACCGTCGTGCCGATGTCGTAGGCGTCGTATCCGCGTGGACAACCTTCGCGACAGGCGTGGTAGTGGATATGCAGATCGTTGTGGGCATCGACCAGCGGAGTCTCTTGCAACACGCGAGTCACTCGCGCATCGATCGATTCAACTACAGCAGGGGATGGATTGTGGGCGCACGCTGCAAGCACGGTCAGACAGACTGCGCTGATGCGCGCGATTCGCGAAACGCACGGCGGTAGGGGTGAGGTTTGTGTGGCGTCGATCATGCTTGCTGTCTCCGTCAGGGGAATTTGTGTCGTCGCATGGCTGATGCTTGGCTAAACTTCTTGCATGGAAGAAATCGATCAGAGTCGAATGGCACTAACTTAACGCCGTCATCACGGCGGCATTTAACAGCCGAACGGCTGGTCAAGCCGGGATGACGGAATTGAGGGGTCTTTGGCCTCAAGTCAGTGCCATTCCGATCAGAGTCGAGTCTTGTTCTTGGATCCTGGCACCATTGCCGAAGGCTATTCTGCGGCAATGGAAACGTGTCGTGGCAGCAGAGGGCTTTGCTGGAAATCGCAAACCGCCTCCGCGCTTTTCGATCAGGAGTGAACCATCTCTCGCATCGCAACCGGCGCTTTGACCGGAGCGGAATCGAAGCGATTCGCTCCCGGTGTACCTGCAATAAAGCCATTGAACACCAAGGCGATCAGTTCACCGACCACGGGGACCAAGCCAATCAGAATCCACCATGCGGATTTGTCCACGTCGTGCCAGCGCTTGGCTTGAATCGCCAGTGCGGGCCAGATGAAAGCCAGCATCGCGATCGTCATTGGCACGCTCAGAATTCCGCCAGCGCTGGAAGGGTCTTGCGCATTCATCATGGCGATCATGCTGATTGCAGCCAGTACGCCAAATACCACGAGCGTTACGACAAGAAACATCCAGTACGGCCCGCGACCCACGCGGCCCTCGAATGAAAACAACAGGTTCTTCCAGTTCACGTTCCTCTCCCGGTCATCGGCGAGGCGTTGTGCCTCCACCTTTCATCAATTACGTTGCTTGGTGGCGTCAGGGGCCATCCGAGTTCGGAGCGAGCTCACCGACATGCGATCAGTCGCCGTAGTCCGCTTACGGCGCAGTCAATCAATCAACGCGTGCGTAGCGCTATTTCGTGACGGGAGAGCTGACCGTGTTCGAGGCGGCACGATCCCAATGGCTTCCGCTGCTGGTTAGAACGATCGGTCCTCCCTCAACCCAGCCGATGCCGTCGCGCGGCTCGATCAGCAGAACCGCGGAGTAGCCGAGTTGATAGCCGCCCTTGACTGTGACGTCACGCAACATGCGCAAGGACTGCACATGCAGTTTCCGTTTGCGATCCGCGAGTGGAAATGGCTTGCCGTCAAAATGCTTGTCGCGAACGACCGCCGTCGCAATTTGCCCGCCGGAATGCACGTGGCCTCGACAGCACGACGGGCACCCAATTCGAGCTCAGGAGTAGTGCTCCTCTCGCGCTGCAGATTCGTCCGTTTCGTCGCCGCCTATTGATCGAATGCTTTGGTCAGCTTGGCGTCAAACGCGATGGTCGCGGTTGCACTCGCTCCACCTCCACCAATTTTGAACGTACCGGCAAGATGATCGGGCGAATCCGAGCTAAGGTTTAATGCGCTGCCGATCGCGGTACCGCTCATTTGTGTCTGGCCCACATGCGCCCACCAGTTGGCCATGTCCTGGTCGGCAAGAAAGAACGTGAGCCCGTCGATCAGCGCCAGTTGGGCGCATCGATAGGCGGCACACTCGGTGATGGCAGCGGCGTGGTCTTCGGCTGTAAAAACGATCCTGCGCTCCTTCTGCGTATTGTCGAAGCTGCCGGGCCCGGTGATGTAATAGGCGTGCGCAAATGTCACGCTCAGGGGGCCGTCCGATCCTTGAAGAGTCAGGGTTCCTTTGGCTGAGCCGCCTTGTTGTGCGTTCGCTACTGATGCAATCAAGAGCATGGCGATAGTGAGAGTGGCGAGCGCAAATTTGGAATGGATGGCGTTGTTCATCGGGGTTCCTCGTTTTGAAGGGGGTGTCGCTCAGTCGAAATCATTCTCGAAAATCCCATCGGATTTGAGTCTCAACACGCCCGTTGCGTAAGTGCCAAAACCCGGTGCAGTCGGGTCGTACAGTGTCCCTGCAATAACCGGACGCTCTGCCGAAAGCGAGATCGCAAACGGTATGTCGATGCTGTTGGGTGCGAATGGCATCGAATAGCGACTGACACCATTGCCATCGAAACTGGTGTCGAGATTGCCGTAAAAATACGTCCGTGCCGCGAAGAAATCCCGCGTGTCAGGTCCGACTGGATCAATCCAGCCAGCGGCAACGATGCGCCGATCACGACGCACGGCGAGCGCGGTGATGTTGGTTCCCTCGTCATACTGCATGGCCACCAAACCAGTGCCGCCAAAGTTCGTGTCGACGACGCCGTTCCGCTTTACCCGCACGATCAGTGCACCGGGGATGACAGACGCAGTGTTGGTGATATTGGTTGCGACAATGATGCCGTCGTTGTACGCGTCGATTGCGACTGCCGAGGTGGCTAAGCTTCCGGGCAGATTGATATCGAGAGCGCCCGACCCATTGAAAGTGGTATCCAGTTGGCCAGTCGCCGTAAAGCGAACCAGCAAAGGTTTTTGCTGGTGTGAATTATCGTTGTATGCCTCGCTGTAGCCGCCCAGTACAACCTTTCCCTGGGTATCGATCGCCACTGACGTGGCGACTTCGGGCACATCGCGGTTCTGACCGTCCTTGCGGCCGAACCTGATCCATCCCGAGGTGCCGAATGTTGCGTCAACGGCTCCATTCGCATTGAGGCGAACGGCGACAAAATCATCGGACGATCCGCCGCCGCATTGGTCGCATCTGCCGGCCAGCAGAATCTTCCCGTCGGGCGCCATCGCGGCGGCGTCGAAAAGCGTCGTCGCAGCGGCACCGTAGGGTTGCGTCTGAATAATCAGCCGGCCGCCGACGCCAAAGCTCGTATCGAGCTGACCGTTTGAAAGCAGCTTTGCCAGCGCAGGCCGGTGCCCTGGTCGAGCCATCGTTTCGGCGACGCCAACGATCAGCGTCGCGTTCGCAGGTGCCGCGAAAATCCCGAGTGCTTCACTCTTGGCGCTGGGATCTCCAAAGTCGACGAATACGGAACCGGCACTGCCGAAGTTCGTGTCGACCGATCCATTGGATTTGAAGCGAACGATTCCACACAAATCGAAGGAGCTGACGACGTCGACTGTTCCTGCAACGACAATGCTTCCATCCTGAAATGACGCCACGGAGCGGGTAGTTACGTCACCCACGGAATTTCCCGCGTAGCTGGTTGGCCAAGCATGAATGGCTTTGCCATCACCCGAGAACGTCGTGTCTGGATCACCGTCGTCTGCATGGATGATCGCACTCGCGCCCATGAGCACCAGCGGGGCCAGCAGGTGAGCCGCCAAGGCCCGCTTGGTTCGTGTAACGGCGCGGCGTGCGCCCCCAGGATTCTGGTTCAACGTCATCTTCGCTCTCTCGTCTTGTGGCTGGGAAGGTGATTCGAACCTTCCATCAATCTATCCACGGGGAAGCGCGCGGCGAGGGGCCACTGTTGTGCCCTCTTTGCCACGACCAATCCACGAAGCTCACGCCCCTCGTACATCACGACAACTCTCGCCACCCGCTATTGAACGCAGGTTGCGTCTTCGAATCCGTGCGAAAAAATCCAGTCGCCGGCGGCGATTCCCAGCCCGCTCAACACGCTCGTGACGGCGCCAGCCGCGTTGTCGGATGCGCTGTAATCGGCGCCCAGATAATTGCCGGTATAAAGACCCATGCCCGGTGGATGAAAGACGACATCCGCTGTGCATGAAGTGCCGGGAGCCAGGGTTTGGCCGTTGCAGTCGGTGGCGGTCAACGCATAGCGCGTTGCGGCAAAGCTGCCGGCCACGCGGATGTTGCTGACCACCAACGGCAAGATGCCGCTGTTTTGCGCTCGGAAGCGCACCGGTCGGGATGTCATGCCGATGGGCGTGTCCGGCAAACGGCAACTCACGGGTTCGATCTGCAATCGCGAGAACTGCGCTGAAGAAACGCCCGCACCGCGCAACGTGGTGTAGTAGATATACGGCGTTCCGGTCGTGGAGACATCGGTAAACCCGATACGCAACGCCGCCTCGTTGGGTGGAGTGATCACAGAAGCAGGCGTGAATTGCACATCGATCGTGCAGGTGGCGTTGACTGGAAGCGATTGGCCAGCACAAGTCTGCCCGGCAATCGCGTAGCCCAAGTAGGGCGTTACCGTCGGATTCCCCAACGTGATGGCGGCGGGTTGCAGGTTGGTCAGGGTGAAGCGCTGAACAGGGCCGGGCTGGCCTACGACCACATCGCCGAAATTGAAGGGATTCGGGCTCAACGCAGTAAGCTGCACGCCTTGCGCCTGTATAACTTGCGCGACCTGCAAACTGACGCAGTCGCTTTCAACGCCGAAAGTAGCACGGGTCACGTAGTGTCCGGGCGGGCCGTACATCGGCGTCAGCACCATGGTCTGGATGTCCCAGAGACCGTAGTTGCTGCGACCGTGCCCCATGCTTGGCACGCTCAGTCCGGACCAAGGTGCCTGACCGTCATACAAATGCCAAATATCCAGGCGCGTATAGGGGGTTCCAGTAATGCCGGGTGTGGTTTGCCAAGGAAATCCGCCATCGCTAAATGTCTGCTGTCCGTCGGATACGTGCATGCGCACTTCCACGCCACCGCCGGTATATTCGAGCGGGAACGAGAACACCATCGGTCCTCTATTGCTCTGCTGGCCTTCGTAGTGGGTTACATGCCGATCGTTGGCCGGATTTCCATCGTCAAAATAGACAATCAGCGAAATGCCGTTCGCACTGTGGCCGGGCTTTCCGCTCAATCCTGAAAAGGTATAATCTCCGTTGCCACGCGACTGAACCTGTGTCGTCACGTCCGCACGATAGGTGCCCGCACTGCCGGGTTGCGGTGGATCAAGCGGCCAGCAATCGTTGTCGCCAAACCCGGCGACTCGCGAACCAAGGATGTCGACGCCGTCGAAGCGGATGTCTGGCTGGTCGTAATCAGCATCACCCCCGCTCAAACCCAATTCGGGCATGTCGATGTCGATCCCGTTCCAGTACAGCAGGGCTAGCGAAACCGTTCCCGAAACGCCTTCGAGGTGGATAGTTCCGGCCCCACCTCCCTGATTTTCGGGCGCGCCAATCCCGCCTACACCGGCCGATACGAAATCGGTGTTTTGAAGTTCAAGATACTTCACCATCGGTACGGCCGCGAAAGCATTTCCCACTTGCAGCAGTATCAGCGCGAGCGTTGCGCCGATGGTGCGTGTCTTCAACTCGATCATGAAATGATCCTCTGCGTAGATAATTTGATCCATGCGCAGGCACGCGTTTCTCGATACCCACCAATGCTTCCACGGAATCCAGCGCCGCGAGGGGCCATGACAGGCGGAAATCGACGCGGATCCACGGCTCGAAATAGGTTGTTGGCTTGGTTGTCCCACGCGGAGGCGAGCGTGAGTGCAGCTCAACTTGCGTAGGTCGTCGGTACGCGCTTCGTCGTGGCGATAATCACTGATTCATGAAAGTGGGCGGGGGGAACGTCGCGATCTTTGCTTCTTCACGCGTGCCACGCTCAGCCGTCCAGTCATTTTGCAGAAACGCGTGCACTGCACTGATTTCGTCATCGGTGAAATACGAGAGCTGCTCTCTCGCCACGATGCCCATGATGCTGCCTTGCGCGTACATGTCTCGCCCATTTCGAGTGACGCCGGTTTTCAGGAGCGTTCTGAACTCCGGCAGGGAATACGCTTGGACCACGACCAGTGGAGGCGCGTTGAGGATTTCCTTGGGCGTTTGGTGATGGCAGTTGACGCAACCAACCAGATAAGCGAGCCGCTCACCTGAGGGTGGAGGTGGCGGCACAACAGCCGCTTGGGTTACGGGAGCATCTTGCGAACATGCTGAAAGACATAGAGACATGAAGGCGGCTGCGACTGAAAAGATTCGGATCATGCTGATCTCCAGATTGTTGTTGGCTGTTTGATAACCGTATGGGGCGAAATCCACTTCAACAGAACGGCCTTAACTCGAATGAATTCATCGCTGAAGATCACTTCACTGAGCGGATCCAGCTTGATAGCGCTGAGACTTCAGGTCGCGCTGGTTCGGCGAACGATACTGCGTTGAACCAGCGGAGTACGCACGATTCGAGTGCACGATAAATCGCGTCTTGTCATGACCCGCTATTCAACGCGCATCGCGCCCTCAAATCCGTCTGCAAAAAGGTAGTCAGGGGCGGCTACGCCGCGCCCACTGAGCGTACTGGCCACCGTATTAGCCGGCATATCGGATGCACTGTAATCGACGGCTAAATAGGCGCTGGTGTAGAGAACGAGGCCCGGCGGATGGAAGACGACATCCGCGGTACACGAGGTGCCGGGAGCCAGGGTTTGACCGTTGCAGTTGGACCCGGTCAGCGTAAATCGCAACCCTGCATTGGGGCCTGCCAAGGCGACATTACTAATCACCAATGGCAGATTGCCGGTGTTTTGCCCCTGAAATTGCTTGGCTGCCGAAGTCGTTCCGATTGACGTGTCGGGGAATCGGAAAACCAGTGGCTCGCTCTGCAGGCGTGAGAATTGCTCCGAGGAAACGCCGGCAGAGCGCAGCGTGGCGTAGTAAGCGATCGTTGCTCCGAGCGTCGCGACATCGTTGAAATCGACGCGCAAGGCGGTTTCGCGGGGCAAGATCACATGGGTTGGCGCGAACTGCACATCGATCGTGCAGGTGGCGTTGACGGCAAGGGTCTGGCCGCCACTGCACGTCTGCCCGACAATCGCGAAGTCATGGCCTGGCGTTAGCACCGGATCGTGCAAAGTGATGGCGGCCGGCTGCAGGTTGGTCAGTGTGAAGCGTTGCACAGGAGTCGTTTGGCCGACGACAACATCGCCGAAGTTGACGGGATTCGGGCTCAGGGCCGCGGGCTTCACAGCTTGTGCCTGGACGATCTGAGCGACCTGCAGACTGACGCAGTCACTCCCACCCGCATAGTTCACCGAGGTTAGGTAGTGGCCTGTCGGGCCATACATCGGCGTCAGCACCATGGTTTGGATATCCCACAGTCCTTCACCGCTGCGACCGTGACCCATTCTCGGGACGCTGCGACCAGACCAGGGTGCCAAACCGTCATATAGACGCCTTATGGTCAACGGGGTGAAAGCCGTTTGCGGCATGCCTGGAATGGTTTGCCACGGGAAGTCGCCATCGCTGAAAATCAACTCTCCGTCTGATACGTGCATGCGTGCTTCCACGCGACCCCCGGTATATTCAAGCGGGAACGAGAATAGCAGCGGCCCCTTGTTGCTTTGCTGACCTTCGTAGTGCGTCACGTGAAAATCATTGGTCGGAGTTCCATCGTCAAAATAGACGATCAATGAAATCCCGTTCGCACTGTGGCCGGGTTTCTAGCTGAGTCCGGAAAACGCATAGTCGCCGTTGCCGCGCGACTGAACCTGCGCCGTCACGTCGGCGCGGTAGGTGCCTGCACTGGGCGCACCGGACCCCCAGCAATCGTTGCCACCAAGCCCGGCAACCCGGGTGCCGAGAATGTCGGTGCCGTCGAAGCGGATGTCAGGCTGATCGTAGTCCGCATCACCGCCAGTAAAGCCAAGGCCGGGCAAGTTGACGTCGATCCCGTTCCAGTAGAGCAAGGCGAGCGTAACGGTTCCCGAAAGACCTTCGAGGTGGATCTGGCCGGCGCCACCACTCTGGCTTTCGGGAGCGCCAATATTGCCAGCCCCGGCGGACACGAGATCAGTGTGCTGAAGTTCGAGATATTTCACCATCGGCATTGCCGCGCAAGCACTTCCCGCCTGCAGCAGTATCAGCGCAAACGTTGCGCTGATCATGCGTGTCTTCAACTCGATCATGTTGTGATCCTCTCCGTTGGCAATAGAACCCTGTGCCGGCCACCGTTTCCAGATACCCGCCACAGAGATCCACGGAATTCAGTGCTGCCAGGGGCCACACCAGGCGTCCGGGCGTCGCATATAGGTACTTTCGGGAGTTTCACAGTAGTCTTGCGACCTTGGCGGCAGGCTGAAACCGGGGAGGGTTAATGGCTCGTACTGCATTGGTGGATTTGTTGCGCCGCGCGGCGGCGATTTCGGCGGTGGCGAGACACTCGGGCGAACCGATCGAGGAAGCGATCGATCGTGACATTGGGATGCGAGTCGATGCCTCGCGCCGGCGTTTTCTGCGCCAGACGATCACCGCATCGACCGCCCTCATGCTCGGCGCCTGCGCGCCATCAAGGCTGATGCGCATGGACAATGCCGACGATGTGATTGTGGTCGGTGCCGGCGTGGCCGGATTGACCGCAGCCTGGCGATTGCGCCAAGCCGGTGTCGGCGTGAAGCTTTACGAAGCACAGGAGCGCGTCGGCGGACGCATGTTCAGTCTGCGCAATCATTTTGCCGATGGCCAGGTCTGCGAATTGGGCGGCGAGTTGATTGATACCGGCCATGTGCGGATTCGTGCACTTGCCGCCGAACTCGGTCTGCCGCTCGATGATCTCTCGGAAGATCCCACTCATACGTTCGGCGACATCTGGTTCGCTGAAGGTCGTCGCTACAGCGAAGTCGAAATCCTGCGTGCCTTTGCGCCGCTGGCTGAGGCGATCCGGCTTGATGCGGATTCGTTGCCTGATGAGGAAATCACCTATGCGACGCCGGGCGGATGCGAGGCACTCGATCGCGAGACGATGACGCATTGGCTTGACCGCAATGGCGCATCGGGCTGGCTGCGCGAGCTGATTGAAGTGGCCTATACGACCGAGATGGGGCTGGAGTGTGACGAACAGTCGGCGCTCAATTTCCTCACCTTCATCGATCCGGGTCTTGAGGCGTTCAAGATCTTCGGTGAAAGCGACGAGCGCTTTCATGTGCGTGGCGGTAATGATTTGATCGTCAAGGCGCTGGGCGGCAAACTTGATGATGCAATCCAGCCCGGCTGTGTTCTCGAATCCCTTCGCCAGTCTGCTAATGGCCGTTACACGCTGGGTTTCAAGCGCGGTTCCAGTGCATTTGAAGCTAGCGCTTCCAGGGTCGTGTTGGCCCTGCCATTCACGACGCTGCGCCGCGTGCAAATGGATCTCGAACTGCCTGCGGCCAAGCGCATCGCGATCAAGGAACTCGGCTACGGCACGAACGCCAAACTGATGATCGGATTCAACGAGCGTATCTGGCGCACGCGGCACTCACTCGGTGGGGCGACGTACAGCGATCTTCCGGTGCAAACCACTTGGGAAACCAGTCGCATGCAGGCGGGTGCCGCTGGAATCATGACCAATTTCGTCGGCGGCAAGCATGGCGTCGAGATCGGTAGTGGAACGCCAAAGGTGCAAGCGGATCTGGCAAGCCATCAGCTCGACGCGATCTTCCCGGGCCTGTCCGACGCGCGCGCGGGAATGCGCGAAGCACGCATGCATTGGCCGACCAATCCATGGGTGCTCGGCAGCTACGCGTGTTTCCGCCCGGGACAATGGACAACGATCCGCGGTGCCATCAGCGAGCGTGTCGGCAACCTGCATTTCGCCGGCGAACACTGCGCGTTCGACAACCAGGGCTTCATGGAGGGCGGTGTCGAAACCGGCGAGTGGGCGGC
>JBDTCQ010000116.1:0-3753 GCA_039923515.1 Dokdonella sp. | reverse complement strand
TATCAGGCCGCCGAGGCTCTTTGCTGCCGTGGCGTTCCTGAGTCTCTGGGTTTGTCTGATCGCATTGGAAGAGTACGCGAGCAGCAACATCCCCGGCAGCCAAGCCAAACCCTGGCCCGAATATCCTGGGTACATCGTTGCCCTGCGGATATTGGCCATAGGCTTGCTCGGGCCGATAGCGGAAGAGCTCGGTTTTCGAGGTTTGCTGATGGCGTGGATTCGACGCACTCGCCTTGGAATCGTCGGCGCCATCGTCATAACCGCCGCCCTATGGTCAGCAATACACCTGCAGTATTCGCCCGCGCTATTGATGCTGATATTCGTGGACGGTATCGTCCTGGGCCTTGCGCGCTATTACTCCAGATCGCTCCTACTTTCCATGATCATGCATATCGGCGGCAACCTGTTTTCGATTTCCCAGTCGCTAGGGCAGCTCTAATTGAACCTTTCAGGTGCAGAACGACAATCATGAAAGGCGAAGCGGAAAAGATATCCCTTCGCCACCAGCTGATCACGTGTGCCGTTCTCTGTGCTCTGGCAATCGCGGTGATTCTGCTGTTTCATCCCAGGCCGCATGTTTCTGCGATTCTCCATGGTCAGCCAGTCATTTATCAGACTCTGATCGGTATGGCTTTTGGCGCAGCGTACTGGGGTATCTCGTTGCTTGGATCAAGGTTCATCGCCCCGCGATCGGCAGCAAAGCACATCGCGGAAAGTTATAGCCGTTTGGACTTGAGCGGCTGGAATCCATTATGGATCGCAGCGGCAGCCGGTCTGGGTGAAGAGTTGTTTTTTCGTGGTGCGTTGCAGCCGTTGCTTGGTATTTGGGCCACGTCCGTACTGTTTGTGCTCCTCCACATTCGTGCGTATCGGCTCAACACGCTGAACCAGCGTGTGCTGCTTCAGTCGGTTTCGATTTTTGCCATGGGGGTTACGTTCGGGTACATCGCCATCTACATCGGGCTCCTTGCTGCGATGCTTGCGCATGCCGGCATGCATGCCGTCGGTCTTTACGCTAATCGCCGCATGACGCGTGTGCCGACCCCGACTGCTGCGTGAGGAATCAACGGTGACCGCGTCAAAGGAGCGGGCTAGTTGCGATGGATGCCTCTAGCCGTCTCGCTCTCGGCCAGCAAAGGGCTTGGGGGGTTCAAGAACAAACCTCTAACCGCCGCGACCGCCGCCAGAAAGCCGCCGGCCACCAGACCGGATAGAACCAATCTGCGATAATCCGCGGCATCACAAAACCTGATCCCGCCGTGAAGAAACCCAGCCAAAGCCATCTCGATCGCCTCGAAGCCGAGAGCATCCATATCCTGCGCGAAGTCGCCGCGGAGTTTGCCAATCCGGTGATGATGTATTCAGTGGGCAAGGACAGCTCCGTGCTGCTGCATCTGCTGGTCAAGGCTTTCGGGCCGGGCCGGCCGCCGATTCCGCTGCTGCACATCGACACACGCTGGAAGTTCCGCGAGATGATCGCCTTCCGCGACCAGCGCGCCGCAGAAACCGGTTGCACGTTGCATGTGCACATCAACCCCGATGGCATCGCCCAGGACATGAGTCCCGTCACGCACGGTGCCACGGTGCACACCGACGTGATGAAGACGCAAGGTCTGAAACAGGCGTTGGACAAGTTTGGCTTCGATGCCGCGATTGGTGGTGCTCGACGTGATGAGGAAAAATCGCGCGCCAAGGAACGCGTGTTCAGTTTCCGCAGTGCGCAGCACCGTTGGGACCCGAAAAATCAGCGTCCGGAGTTGTGGAACCTGTACAACGCACGCATCCACAAGGGGGAATCGGTGCGCGTGTTTCCCCTCTCGAATTGGACCGAGCTGGATATCTGGCTTTACATCTTCCGCGAGCAGATTCCGGTGCCTTCCTTGTATCTGGCAAAGGTTCGTCCCGTGGTCGAACGCGATGGCGCACTGATCATGGTTGACGACGATCGCCTTCCATTGCGCGATGGTGAGCAGCCGATGATGAAGAAAATCCGCTTTCGTACGCTGGGATGTTATCCGCTGACCGGCGCGATCGAATCGGATGCCGACACGCTGGAGGCCATCATCGAGGAAATGCTGGTCTCCACCACCTCCGAGCGTCAGGGCCGCGTGATCGATCACGATCCTTCCGCGTCGATGGAGAAGAAGAAGCAGGAGGGTTATTTCTGATGGGGCCGGGAATTGGAAATGGGGAATCGGGAATGGATGTGAGCGCTGCGACTGCGCCGTCTATAGCCGACTACTTGCGACAGCACGAGTCGAAAAGTCTATTGCGTTTCATCACCTGCGGCAGCGTGGATGACGGCAAGAGCACCCTGATTGGCCGCTTGTTGTATGACTCAAAGCTGCTGCTCGATGATCAGTTGGCCACATTGGAATCGGATAGCCGCCGACACGGCACGCAGAACGGCGAGATGGATTTTGCGCTGCTTGTCGATGGCCTTGCCGCCGAACGCGAGCAGGGCATCACGATCGATGTTGCTTATCGTTTTTTTGATACCGAAAGGCGCAAGTTCATCGTCGCCGATTGTCCGGGCCACGAGCAATACACGCGCAACATGGCTACGGGGGCGTCCACCGCCGATCTGGCCATCGTGCTGGTTGATGCACGCAAAGGGCTGCTGATCCAGACGCGCCGGCACAGCTATATCGTTTCGCTGCTGGGTATCCGTCATGTGATCCTGGCCGTAAACAAGATGGACCTGGTCGGCTACGATCAGGTGACGTTTGAACGCATCGCCCACGAATATCGACAACTGGCCAGTCAGTTCGGAATCGAAAACGTCCACTGCGTTCCACTATCGGCACTGAAGGGCGACAACATGATGTCGGCCAGCCCGCAATTGCCCTGGTACGAGGGCGACAACCTGCTGAGCCTTCTCGAAACCATCGACGTCAGTCGTCCTGAAATCAGTCGACCATTCCGCCTGCCCGTGCAGTGGGTCAATCGACCAGACCAGAACTTTCGTGGGTTCTCCGGTCTTGTGGCCAGCGGTGAGGCCCGCGTGGGTGATGAGGTCATCGTGCTGCCGTCCGGCACGCGCACCCGGCTCGCCGGTGTGATCAATCCGCAGGGCGAATCCACCGAGGCGAGCGAGGGCGACGCTGTCACCTTGACTCTGGCCGACGAAGTTGACGTCAGTCGCGGCGACGTGATTGCCGCAGCCGGCTATCCGCCGGAAGTCGCCGACCAGTTCGCCGCACACATACTCTGGATGGCGGATGCGCCGCTGCTGCCGGGTCGCGGCTACTGGCTGAAAATCGGCTGTCAGACCGTCGGCGCGCAGATCACCGAAATCAAGCATCGGGTTGACATCAACAGCCAGAAATTTCTGGCGGCCAAGCGCCTGAATCTCAACGAAGTCGCCTACTGCAACCTCATGCTGGACAAGCCAATTGCTTTCGAGGCGTATGCGGACAACCGCGCCCTTGGCGGTTTCATCCTGATTGATCGCCAGAGCAACGCCACGGTGGGTTGCGGCACCATCGACTTCGCCCTACGCCGGGCCACCAACATCCACTGGCATCAGCTCGAAATCAACCGCAAGGCCCGTGCGGCCATCAAGGGTCAGACACCGTCCTGCCTGTGGTTCACCGGGCTGTCCGGCTCCGGCAAATCGACCATTGCCAACCTGGTCGACCGCCGTCTGCACGCAATGGGTTACCACACTTATATCCTCGATGGCGACAACGTGCGCCATGGTCTCAACAAGGATCTGGGCTTCACTGACGAGGATCGCGTCGAAAACATCCG
>JBDTCQ010000115.1:0-8982 GCA_039923515.1 Dokdonella sp. | reverse complement strand
GGTGCGCACAATCCGCGGCAAACTCGACAACCAGTTCGTGCGCATCGTCCTGCGTACGGGACAACCTGGACAGGCACCCGAACACGAGGTCGTTGCAGCTTACGACATCAACGACTACAAGGAAAAGACCGAGCTTACCGCGCAGAAACTTTCGACGACGCTCTATGCTGCATTGCGCGCGTATCGCGACATGCGCACGATCGAAGCCAGTCGACGCGGACTCGAATTCGTCATCAAGGCTTCCTCGGAGGTCTTCTCGCATCATCAGCCGCAGCACTTCGCCTCGATGGTGCTCGACAAGCTGAGCGAATTGATCGGCGTCGAGGCCGGCGTCCTGTGCTGTCGTATTCCCCGCCCCAATGGCGAGCAGCCCGAGCACTTCGAGGTGGCGGCGGCGAGCGGCGAGTACACGCGCTATCTGGCGGGCAATGCCAAAGAGAAGCTGCCAGCGCTCATGGTCCAGTCGCTCCAGCTTGCCTTGACCGAAAAACGACATGTTTTTTCGGGCGACCACTACGTCCTGCATTTTTCCGACAGTGACGCCGCCGAGGCGCTCATGTTTGTCGGAGAATCCCATCGACTCGACGAACATGCCCAGCGCTTGATGCAGGTGTTCTGCAGCAACGTCGCGATTGCCTATGAGAACCTCCACCTCAATCAGGAATTGTTCGACAGTCAGCTCGACATGGTCTACCTGCTTGCGGGCGCCGCTGAATCGCGCTCACGAGAAACCGCCAATCATGTCCGTCGTGTCGGCATCATCGCGGCCCTGCTCGGTCGCCTGCACGGACTGGATGAAGCAACCTGCGAGATGCTCAACTACGCCGCGCCGCTGCATGACATCGGCAAAATCGGCATACCGGATGCCATCCTCAACAAGCCGGGCTCACACACGCCTGAAGAAACCGTCATCATGCGCACCCATGCGGAACTGGGAGCCAAGCTGCTGGCGGGTTCGCGACGGCGGGTTTTCAAACTCGCCGGCGAGATTGCACTGACCCATCACGAGAATTTCGACGGCAGCGGCTATCCGAATGGTCTGACCGGTCTGGACATTCCAATCGCCGGGCGCATCACTGCGCTGGCCGATGTCTTCGATGCGCTCGGCAGCCGACGTTGCTACAAGGAGGCCTGGGCCGACGAGGCAATCCACGAGTTCATCCATGCCCAACGGGGCATCAAATTCGACCCGGCCCTGACCGATCTGTTGTTTCAGAATTGGGAGCAGATCGCCGCGCTGCGCAAACAGCTACCCGACAGCTAGCTGCCAATTTCGCTTGTAATGAATTGTCAGCCCTTGAAGCGAATTGAGAGACGGAATCCCGCCCCGGGGGCACTATCGACCAGGATCGTGCCAGCTAGTACCTGATTGACCAAATTGTAGACAATGTGCATCCCGAGACCAGAGCCGCCGCTACCGCGGCGTGTCGTGAAGAACGGATCGAAGATGTGTGCACATGCGACTTCATCCATTCCCACACCGTCGTCGTGATAGTCGATCACGACCGTATCGTCATGCCGGCTCACCTCAATTCCGATTTCACCCGCATTGCCATTCGGAAATGCATGAATCAGCGAGTTCATGACCAGATTGGTGATGATCTGGTAGAGCGCCCCTGGCGCCGTCTCGCAAAACACCTTCTCGGCGCAGACGAGAGCAATCCGGTGCGATGATTTCTTCAGTGTCGGCCCGAGTGTGATCAGGATCTCCTCGATGCAGGCTCCGAGTTCGACGATGCGCCTGTCCTGGGTGGATTGATCGACGGCAACTTGCTTGAAGCTGCGGATCAAACGGTCCGCACGCTGCAGGTTGCGCAGGATCATCTGCGAACTTTCCAGTGCGGATTGCGCAAAGCGTTCGAGATCCGATCGCTTCATCTCGCCGCTGCCGAGCAGATTCGATATTCGGCGCGCTTCATCGGTCAAGTGCGATGCTGCCGTCACGCTGACGCCAATGGGTGTATTGATCTCATGGGCAATGCCGGCCACCAATCCACCCAGCGATGCCAGCTTTTCTGCTTCGAGAAGCTGGCGCTGGGTCAGGGTCAGACGATCCAGCGCTTGTTGCAGATCGGCATTGGTCGAGCGAAGGTCCGCCGTTCGCCGTTCAACCCGCTGCTCCAGCTCTTCATTGAGCTTGCGCAGCGCATCCTCGGCATTCTTGAGCGCACTGATGTCGTGGGTAGTGCCGGCCATGCGCAGCCCGCGCCCGTGTAAATCGCGCTCAACCAAGCGACCTCGTGAGATGACCCAGATCCAGTCGTGGTTTACACCCAGGGCGCGGTAGTTCGTCTCGAATACTTCCGTGTCACCGCGGAAATGCGAGGCCAGGGCGGCCTTGAACTGCGGCAGATCTTCCTTGTGTATGAAGGGTGCATAGGCATCGATGCTCTGCCCGGCCGCCTCCACGTTGACTGCCAGATTCATCAGCATGTTGTCTCTGACCATGATGCGCGTGCGCAAATCCAGATCCCATAGCTCGCCACCGCTTCCCCACAGCGACATCTTCAAGCGCTCCTCACTTTGCCGGATCGCCTCCTGGATAGCTTCGCGGCGGCGCAGGGCCGCCCGGCTCTGAAACGCAACCAGGCCGAGCAACAAGGCCAGCGCGAGGACATAGCTGACATAAGCGATCGGCGACGCCCACGCCGACGGCGCCACATTGATCTCGACCGATTGCTCCTCTCCCACCGCCCAATCGCTTCCCTCACGGCGTGCCCGCAGCAGCAACCGATAGTTGCCCGCAGCCAGATCGGTGTAAGTCGCGAAGCGTCGGCTCGATCCCGTTTCGATCCAATCCGGGTCATGCCCATCAAGCCGGTAGCTGTATCGAATCGATTCAGGATCGGAATAATCGAATGCGGAAAACTCGACCGTGATGTTGTCCTGATCGTGACTCAGATCGATTTTTCCGCCGAGCCACAGACTGACATCGAGGGGAGACAGCGGATCGCGCCAGTGCAGATTTACAGGAATGTTCTGCAGTAGAAGACGCGTAGCCAATGGCTTTGGCGGCTGCCGCACCTCGATGCGCAAGGGGTCGAAGACGCTGATGCCTTCGAGCCCACTCAATACGATCAGTCCATCCGGAAGTCGGGTCGCGCCATTGATCCAGTAACCCAAGGCAAGCGTGCCGTCGTGCGCTCCGAAATTGACGAAGCTCTTGCGATCGCGGTCGAAGCGACTGATTCCAGTTGTCGTACTGATCCAGAAGTGTCCCTGGGAATCTTCCATGATCGCGCCGATTGCATCCGCCGCAAGACCTTGCTTGGTGCCAAACGTCTCGAATCTTGGCGACATCTCACTACCCGGCAACAGGTGGCTGATACCACCACCTTGGGTACCGACCCAGAGTTCTCCACGGGAATCGACGGTCAAGGTCGAAATGGCATCGCTGGCGACCGAGGTAGGATCGTTGCGATCGTAATGAAAGTGCTCAAAAGTTCCGGTCGAACGATTGAATCGATCGAGTCCAACGGCACGCAATCCGAGCCAGAAATCACCGCTGGGCGTTTCCACAATATGACCGACGGAATCGCCACCGAGGCTGGTCGGGCTGTCCACTGCGCGCGGGTCATGCCGATGATGCACGAATGTCCTGCAACCGGCGCACAGCTCATCAAGTCCTTCGTTCAACAATCCTGCCCAGAGCGTTCCAGCGCGATCCTCATACAGATACAGGATCGAGTCCTCGCCAAGACTGGTCGCCACCAGTGGATCGTGACGGATATGTTCGAACTTCGTGCTACCCGGGCGAAGCCGGTTGAGTCCTCCGCCCATGGTCGCGACCCACAGGCTGCCATCGCGAGTCCGCGTGATGAATTGCACAAAATCATGCGAGAGTGAATCTGGATCCTTTGGATCATGCGTATAGCGGGCAATCACGCCCTGATTGAGATCGAGATGGACCAGTCCGCCACCCTCGAGCACGCCGGCCCAGAGTGTTCCATCCGGATCACCCCAGACCGTCAATGCCAGGCGTGACGGCAGCGTGCGCGGATCATTGGCGATGCTTTCAATTCTTGTGAACGATTCGGTGCGTGGATCATGCACGGAGAATCCGTTGGCCCAGGTTCCGACAAACAGAAAGCCCATGCGCCCACGCAACAGCGTGGACAACCGGTTCGCGGCAACCGTTTGAGGGCGCGCTGGATCATGCGAATAGTTGGTGAACTCGCGGTGCGTCGGATCGAGTCTGGCCAGGCCCCGGCTATTGCCTGCGATCCACAACCCCCCGTCCGCATCGGCCAGCAGGGCACGCACGGCGCGATCGGGCAAGCTGTGTGCGTCAGCTGTGGTGGATTCGCCGTAGTGCTGGATGATGTGGCCATCCTCGCTGAGCCGATACAGCCCGGCATCGGCAACGCCGACCCAGATGTTGCCGTCGGGTGTCTGTGCCAGCGCATGCACATCCAGCGATGTGTTGTCGTTGTCGCGAATCTCATGCAAACCGCTGCCATCCGCTTCGACCCGCCAGAGTCCGTCGCGAGCCCCAAGCCAGATGCCTCCATCAGCGCTCTGCAACATGCTGCGAACCATGCGCAACGCGGGCTGCGTGCCGATCGGCGTATCCACCAATTCCGACTTGGCGCGATCGAACCACTGCATGCGACCAATCGGGTTGGCGACCCACAGGCGATTGCCACGATCAATCATCAGAGCGGTTACATGATTGCTGGCAATCGTCGCGGACTTGCTGGAGTCGACCCGATAGCTGACAAAACGGTCGAGCACCGGATCGTAATGATTGAGGCCACCGGCCTGCGTACCGACCCACAAACTGCCATCCGCGTCAGCGGCCAGCGACCAGACATGATTTTGCGAAAGCGACCACGGATCATCGCGATCCGACTTGTAGACGCGGAACTCATAACCGTCAAACCGGCTCAGCCCGTCCTGAGTCCCGATCCAGATGAAGCCACTGCGATCCTGGGCCATGGCCCGCGCAGTCGCCTGCGACAAGCCTTGCGCCGGCCCAAAGGTCCGAAAATGCACGCGCTCGACGCCGGGTACCGCCGCCGCCATGACCCCGTTGGCTGCGAACAGAAGCAGGATGGCCGACAACCACCCGCAGCAAATCCGACCCACCATTGATGTGCATCCCCTGCCCATTCATGCAGGCTAATCCAGCGCATCGTTGACGACAAGAAGCACGCGTCTATCCGCGATGAAGGGAGTTGATTGCAGTGACCTCGAATGGTTTCAAACGAGACAATTGCCCGGCATTCACAGGTGCGAGCACACTCCGTCGATTCGATTGCGAGCGCCCTCCCCTCAGGTATCCAATCCATAGATGGGCATCACATATCAGCATCACTCTTCAACGTATCGTGCGCTCGAACTTCGGGGATCAACGATGAATAGAATTGCCTCTTGCTGCCTGATTGCGTGCTTGGGATGGCTGGTTCCGGTTTACGCGCACGCACTGACCCATGACCCGTTGTTTGGCAACTCGTTTGAATCACCAACCGATCTGCCGACCAGCGATGCGGAGGCAGCCCGATTCCTGACCCAGGCGACCTATGGACCGACCCTCGCTGACGTCGCACGACTGCGCGCAATCGGCTACTCGGAATGGCTGCGGCAGGAATTCAACAAACCGGCTACCACGGCACGACCTTATATGGAAGCCGTCAATGCCGCCCTGCTCGGCGCCGGCCAAAGCGGAGTAAGTCAGAACCAGCGTCTCGATCGCTGGTTCCACACAGCGGCCATCGGCAACGATCAGTTGCGCCAGCGCGTGGCCTTTGCCTTGAGCCAGATCCTGGTCATTTCCGACCAGAATGGCGCAATCAGCGGCGAGCCGATCCAGATCAGCGAATACTGGGACATCCTCGCGCGCAACGCATTTGGCAACTACGGCGAACTGCTTGATCAGACGACTTGGAACCCGTCGATGGGCAAGTACCTCAGCCATTTCCGCAACCGCAAAGCCTCGGCGGACGGATTGCGCCAGCCCGACGAGAACTACGCCCGTGAGGTGATGCAGTTGTTCACGATCGGCCTGATCGAACGCAACCTCGATTTCACCCCCGTCCTGAGTGGCGGCCAGCCGATACCAACTTACGATCAGAACGTGGTCACCAATTACGCCAAGGTGTTCACCGGCTTCAACTACAACAACGCGACGTCAATCAGCAACGGGACAAATACTTATTTGCGCATGACGTGCATCGGCGGCGAGCACGATCTGACCGCCAAGACCCTTGTCGGTGGCACTCAGGTGCCGGCAAACCAGAGTTGTCCGGATGATGTCGCTGACGGCCTCGACCTGCTCTTTGCCCATCCCAACGTCGCGCCGTTCATCTCGCGCCAATTGATCCAGCGATTCACGACCAGCTCGCCATCACCGGCCTATATCCAGCGTGTTGCGCAGAAGTTCAAGAACAACGGCTTCGGTGAACGCGGCGATCTGAGCGCAGTGATCCGGCAGATCCTGCTCGATCCCGATGCACGCAACGCGCCCACCGCCAGCAGCGGCAAGCCGCGCGAACCATTGCTCAAGCTGACCGCGCTCTGGCGCGCCTGGAATGCGCAGATGCCTGCCGCGGATGCCTATGGAAATATCGCGATGGGCATGACCAATCCAAGCGGAACCTTTGGTCAGCGCCCGCTGGGTGCCGACACCGTGTTCAATTTCTTCGAGCCCGATTATCAGCAACCTGGCGCGATTGCCAACGCCGGACTTTTCTCGCCCGAGTTCCAGACCTTGAACGAGAGCACGATCGTCTCGACCGCCAACAGCTTGAACACCTACGGATTCAACAGCTATGTCGGCATGTCGAGTCCGCCCAACAATCGCCCGCTGCTTGATCTTGCTCCGCTCACTTCGCTTGGCACCAATTACACCGCGATGGTCGACGAAGCCAACCGGCGCATGCTCTACGGCACCATGTCCGCGGGCATGCGCACTGCGCTGATCAATGCGATCACGTTCATGGATGGCAACGTCTCCACATCCGAGCGTGCGCGCTCGATCATTTATCTCGTGGCGATCTCGCCCGAATATGCAGTCCAGCGCTGAGGGCATGACCATGAGCGGCGAATCCACATCACGTAGAAACTTCCTCCGTCAGCTGTCGTGTGCCATTTGCGCCGGCGGCGCGTCGACCCTGCTGCCCCAATTGAACCTGATCGGCAGCGCACTCGCTGCGCAGAGCGCGGTACCCGGTTACAAGGCGCTCGTCTGCGTGTACCTGGCCGGTGGCAACGACGCCTGGAACCTTCTGATTCCGTATGACCAGCCTCGCTATGACATCTATGCGGCATCGCGCAGTGGCGTCTACAACGCGGGCAGCAATCCAGGCGGTCTTGCCATTGATCGCAACACATTGGGCGCTACAACGATCAGTGATACGACTGGCGCTTATGCGCTGCACCCGAGCACCGTCGACCGCACCGGCCCGAGCCAGCCCGGTCTGCGCTCGCTGTACAACCAGAGCAGACTGGCTCTGATCAACAATATAGGCACCCTGATCCAGCCAATCACCAAGGCCGAGTACAACTCGAATCCCGCACTGCGTCCTCCACAACTGTATTCTCACAGCGACCAGGAGAACCTCTGGCACATCGGCCGCACCACCGCCACGGCGCGAGGCTGGGGTGGCCAGGTCGCCGATACCGTGCGCGCGGGCAACCTCAACCAGATGCTTTCGCCGTGCATTTCAATCGGCGGCGGCAACCGGTTTGAAGTCGGCGCATCGACTTTTCCATATCAGATGTCGAGCAGCGGAGTCACCAACGTCTCCGGCACCGGCACCACAGGCGCAAGCTATCAGCGCGCGGTCGCCTTGCAGCAGATGCTCGACGCCAGCTACCCCTCACCGTATCAGGACGAGTACGGCAAGATCCTCAGCCGCTCACGCGATCTCTACAACCTGCTCAGCTCGGGCCTTGCCAGTGGCGGCATTGGCAACGTGACCACGGACTTTCCAACCCAGAACTCGCTTGCCGACCAGCTCAAAATGGTCGCGCGCATGATCAAGCTTTCCCGCGATACCTCGTTCAACATCCAGCACAAGCGGCAAATCTACTACGTTCGCATTGGCGGCTTCGACATGCACGACAACCTCATGAGCACGGGCAGCAACGGGCATGCCAACCTGATCATGCGTGTATCGCAAGCGCTCGGCGCATTCTGGGCAGCGCTTGGCGAGATAGGCGCGCAGAACGAGGTGACCACGTTCACGATGAGTGAATTTGCGCGCACCCTGTCGACCAATGGCAATGGTTCGGACCATGCCTGGGGTTCGGTCAACATGATCATGGGCGGCGCCGTCAAAGGCAAAAAACTCTATGGCGCGTTTCCTGAGCAGACGCTCAACGGACCCGTCAGCCTGAGCCGTGGCCAGTTCGTCCCTTCGACCAGCGTCGACCAGATGGCAGCAACCCTGGCGCGGTGGATGGGTGTGACATCGAACAGCGATCTGAACACGATCTTCCCGAACCTCGCCAATTTCACCAGCAACGACCTCGGCTTCATGCTGCCTTGAATTCAATCGACTCAGCGAGCGCAAGCGCATGAAGCATGCAATGTTGATCTGTTGCCTTATCGCGGCGAACGGCTTGATGGCAAACGCGAGGCCGGCTCTCGCTGCAGCCAGCGGTTGCGACA
This sequence comes from Dokdonella sp., assembly GCA_039923515.1. Lineage (GTDB taxonomy): Bacteria > Pseudomonadota > Gammaproteobacteria > Xanthomonadales > Rhodanobacteraceae > Dokdonella. The sequence goes on along the minus strand of JBDTCQ010000115.1, from coordinate 368 downwards.
GCATCGCCAGCATTCCAGTCACCTGGAATATCGACTACAGCAACGATATCCAGGCAATCTTCAACGACCGCTGTTCGAACTGCCACGTCAAGAGTGGGGGAAATCCGGAAGCCGGCCTCGATCTGGATCCAGGCGCATCCTGGGATGCGCTGGTCAACGCGCCTTCGCAGGAACAACCGGGCCGTCTGCTTGTCGTTCCTGGTCAACCGCTGGCCAGCGTCTTGTTCGAGAAGATCAATTGTGCGTCGCCGAACGCCGGAGTGCGTATGCCACGCGGGCGTGCGCCCCTGCCGCTGAGCGAACAAGCCCTGATCTATGACTGGATCATGCTCGGTGCGCCAATCGGGCAGACCGATATCATCTTCTTC
>JBDTCQ010000114.1:0-7748 GCA_039923515.1 Dokdonella sp. | reverse complement strand
TCCCGCGATAGCCTAAGGTGCTGACACGCTGCTGTCAGCCTTTCTGTGCGCACTCATGCCCGGTACCGAGAATGTAAACAAGCAACGCAACTGGGGCGGTGCGCTCGGCATCCTCTTGTTGGCGTTTGCATTGGGGTACCGGTTCTTCCCCGACATCCTGCATGTCGAGCCCCAGACCCAGATGCAGATGGCTACGTCGCCGCCGCCGGGCGGCAAGCCATGGGTCATTGATCGCAGCGCAGATGTGGCGGGCGTGCAGCCAATTGTGGGGACGACGCTGGCCGAGGCAATCGCGATGGGCCCACCTGCCCCGGTGAGCAAGGAGGTCGCGGCCCTGTTGAAGTCGGCACGCGAGCAGGAAGAGGCCGGAAAACTGTTTGAACCACCCGGCAAGAACGCCGTGGGCTTCTATCGTCAGGCGCTGGCCAAGGATCCCAACAATCCTGCCGCGCATGATGCGCTGGCGCGGATCGGCGGGGCAGTCCGCGACTGGTCACTGGCCGCGCTGGAGCGTGGCGATGAAGCGGAAGCGCAGCGCTATGCAACCCAATTCGCCGAACTTCCGCATTCGCAAATCGAACTCGACAATCTGCGCGCACGCCTGAAGACTTTGAGTCAGGTCATGCCCATGTTGACTGCGGCGGCCGAGTTGCTCAAGCAGAACCGGCTGGTCGGCGAGGGCGACAATAATGCCTTGGCGGTCTATCGAAAGGTGTTGAAGATTGATCCGGGCAACCGTATCGCCGATGAGGGGCTTGGCCGCATCGAGCGAGGCTATCTCGACCGTGCGCTCGGCGCGGCAGCGCAGGATGATTTCATCAATGCCGACAAGAGCCTCGCGGATGCTTCGTCGATCCATCCGGGTTCGCAGGCGCTGCTTGATACGCGCTCGCAGGTCGAAGGCTTGCGCCGGCAGCGTGGCGAGACGGTGCTTGCGCAGGCGAGATCCGCGCTGGATGCAGGCGATGCCGATCTGGCCGAGAAACTCGGCAAGGATGCCCAGGCGATCAGCACGGATCTGGCTGGACTGGACGAGTTCAACAAGCGCCTGCGTAACGCGCGGCTGTATGCGAATTTTTCGCCAGGGCAGGTCTTCAGCGATCGCTTCCTGGATACCAGCGGATCAGCGCCTGCTGTCGTGGTGATTCCGGCAGGCGAGTTCACCATGGGGTCGCCGACCGACGAAGAGGGACACCGGGACGATGAGGATCCGCAGCGCAAGGTGATCATCTCAAGCGGATTCGCGATGGGCCAGAGTGAAATCACGGTCGCCCAGTTCCGCGAGTTCGTCAAAGCCGTGGGATATCGCACCGATGCCGAACGTGCCGGGACCGGCAGCGTTTACGATGAAAGCAGCGGGCGCATGATCGATCGTCGGGGCATTGACTGGCAGCGCGATTACAAGGGTGATCGTGCCAGTGAAAAATTGCCCGTACTCAATGTTTCGTGGAACGATGCCAGCGAGTACGCAGCTTGGCTTTCGCAACGCACGGGCAAGCGTTATCGCCTGCCGAGCGAAGCGGAGTTCGAGTATGCGTTGCGAGCCAATTCGACTACGCGATACTGGTGGGGAGATGGCGACCCGCCGACCGTCTTGGCCAATCTGACAGGTGATGGCGATCGCTCACCGAGCAAACGCAGTTGGGGTCGTTCGTTTTCGCGCTACCAGGATGGCTATTGGGGGCCGGCACCAGTCAGGAGCTTTCCTGCAAACCCGTTCGGTCTTTATGACGTCGACGGCAACCTTTCGGAATGGGTGGCAGATTGCTGGCACGACAATTACGTGCGGGCCCCGCGAGACAGTACCGCCTGGATCAATCCAGGTTGCGAGCGACGGGTGATTCGCGGCGGGTCCTGGGGCAGTGCTCCCTTGCAGATCCGATCGGCTTATCGCCTTGGTGTTGCTGCCGATACGCGCAGTGCGCGGGTGGGTTTCCGCATTGTGCGGGAGTTGTGAGCTGAACACGCACGGTGTCGGGGTCGATGGCGTGGCGACTCAGGCGGTAGAAAACAATTGTTGATCAGTCAGGCACCGTTGCAAATGAACCGCTAAGCTTCGCGGAGGCACGAGGGAAATCATATGGGGCTCTTTGGAAACCGATCTTCACAGTTGGGCCAGCAAGGCAGTCGACGCGGCCTGAAGCTATGGCCAATCCTCCTGTTCGGCGCGTACTTTGGCTACTACTATTTCAGTCACAGCAATGCGGCGTCTTTTACCGGGCGCAAGCAGCTGCTGGATACCTCGGCTCAGGAGGAAGCCGCGCTTGGCCTGCAGTCCTATCAAGAGATCCTGCAGCAATCCCAGGTCATCCGAACGGGTAAATTGCCAGAGGAAGTGCAGGGCATTGCCCAGCGTCTGGTCGAGGCTGCACCGAAAGTCGAAAAATATCTGGCTGATACGGAAGGTACCCCGGCGAATACGGACTGGAGTTCCTACCAGTGGCAGGTAAGTCTGATCCAGTCCGATCAGGTCAACGCGTTCTGTTTGCCCGGTGGCAAGATCGCGGTCTATACGGGCATTATTCCGGTGGCCAAGAATGACGATGGTCTCGCCGTCGTGATGGGTCACGAGATTGCCCATGCCCTGCTGCGTCACGGTGGCGAACGCATGGCACAGCAGAAGCTCGTGCAGATGGGTTCTATCGCAGCAAGCATGTCCACCGGAGAAATGGATCCGCAGCAGCGCCAGATGGTCATGGCCGCGATTGGCGCAGGCGCTCAGTACGGCGTCTTGCTTCCGTTCTCGCGCAGCCACGAATCCGAAGCCGACAAAGTCGGTCTGTTACTCGCCGCAGCAGCCTGCTACGACCCGCAGGAAGCGCCAAAGCTCTGGGAACGCATGGCCGCACTTGGCAGCCAGAAGCCACCCGAGTTCATGTCAACCCATCCGGCCGAAGGCACCCGTATCCAGCAGCTCAACGCGTGGATGCCCGAAGCCATGCAGGTTCGCCAGCAGTTCTGCGGGACGACCCCGGCAGCGCAATAGGCAAGAGACGCTTGTCAGTGTGAGCCTCTCCCCGTATCATTCGCGGCCCACTTCCGGAGAGGTGGCAGAGTGGTCGAATGTACCTGACTCGAAATCAGGCGTGCGTGCAAACGCACCGTGGGTTCGAATCCCACCCTCTCCGCCAGCTACAAAAACGAGCCCCGAAAGGGGCTTTTTTGTTGCCCCAATTTCAGTCGAACGCCACCAATCAAGCCGACTTTGCCAAAAACCCTGCGCACCATCCCTTGAAGTGAACGGCTTTCCCGGTGAACAAGGTGCAAGGGCCGTATTCCGAGCCGGCCGCCCCCCGATACTGTTGGCACGCCAGGCAAGCTTGGTCAGGCTTGTGATTAGGAAATTTGTCGGCATCGACGGTGGTCGAGTCTTCGACATAGCCAAGCGCCCTGGCGGTCGCATCATCGAGGGTCAGATGCGGCAAGTCCGCAGCGCGGGCCTTGCCGATCAAGAGGGTCGACATGGCGGCAGCGCCTGCACCGAATACCGCCAGTTGCAGGAACTGGCGGCGGCTGCGTTGGCTTTCAGAGTTTATCGTTGGTGTGATCACGGGTAGCTCCTCAGCTGTTGCAAGAACGAATCTCCGTCAACCAATCGCTTCCAGCATTGACTCTGCACTGGAAACCTTGAACTCGCCGGGAGCCTCCACATGCAGTGCCTTGACCACGCCGTCCTCGGCGTAAAGGGCGAACCGTTTCGCGCGCTCGCCCATGCCGAATGCGCTGGCGTCGAACTTGAGGCCGAGTGCGTCGGCGAATGCGCCGTTGCCGTCGGCGAGCATGGTGAGTTCGGCGGGAACATTCTGGCTCTTTCCCCAAGCGTTCATGACGAATGCGTCGTTGACTGCCATGCAGGCGACATCGACGCCTTTTGCCTTGAAATCGCCCATCTTTTCAACATAGCCCGGCAGGTGTTTGGCTGAGCAGGTTGGGGTAAACGCGCCAGGAACGGAAAAGAGCACGACCTTGCGGCCTTTGAACAATTCGTCGGTGGTGATCGCCTGCACACCGTCCTTGAGCGTGTTCAGGGTAGCCAGAGGAATGCTGTCGCCAATCTTGATCGTCATGGGAAATCCTTGCGTTGGGTAAGTGCAACCCGAGCCATGATACGGGGGCTGCATGAATGTTCCCATGCCCTTGAATTGTGTTTGGCAATCCCGACTTTGTGATCAACGCGGCCGCGGGCCGCACCAGAACAGGATCAATATCATGAGCATTTCGCGTCACTCGATGTGGAACACTGGCAATGGCTTCAATCGTGATCTGCGCCAGGTTTTTGACCGCTTCATCAACAACGAAGAGACCGATCAGTCGAACGTGGTGACCAGCCAATGGGCGCCGCGCGTGGACATTCGCGAGGAAGAAAAGCGCTTCGTGATTTTCGCCGATATCCCGGGTGTTGATCCGAAGGATATCGAGGTCAACATGGACAAGGGAATTCTGACCATCAAGGGCGACCGTGCCTCGCAGGCGGTGACCGAGAATGGCGAGTTCACCCGGGTTGAGCGCTCCAGCGGTACCTTTTATCGTCGTTTCGCCTTGCCTGACAGCGCCGATGCAGAGAACATCAGTGCCTCTGGCAAGCACGGTGTCCTCGAAATTTCGATTCCGAAAAAGGCCGAAACGACCCCGCGCCGGATTACCATCAACTCCTGATCAGGTCATCCGGTTCTCAGCCCACAGCCTGCGGCGGGGTGACTCGTCGCAGGCTTTTTTCTTGGCGGATAAACAGGCATGCAGTTCAAGGATTACTACGACATATTGGGAGTGAAGCCCGACGCGACCGACGCTGAGATCAAGCGCTCGTATCGCAAGCTGGCGCGCAAATACCACCCCGATGTCAGCAAGGAGGTTGGTGCCGAGGAAAAGATCAAGGATGTCAACGAAGCCTACGAGGCGCTCAAGGATGCCGAGCGGCGGCGTGAGTACGATCAGCTGCGCGCGGGTGGCTATCGCGGCGGTGATGATTTTCGGCCACCACCCAATTGGCAGGGGCGACAAGGTGACGGAGGTTTTGAGGAGGCGGATTTCAGCGACTTCTTCGAATCGGTATTTGGCCGCGGCGCGGGCGCTGGCGGGCGCGGGCGATCCGGTCCTCGACGAGGCAGTGATCTGCAGGCCCGCATCACGATCGATCTGGTCTCGGCGTTCAAGGGCGGGCGTGAGCGCATCACCTTGCGTGATCCGGTCCAGGGAGAGCGCACGCTTGAGGTAAAGATTCCCGCCGGTATTGAACCTGGGAAACAGATCAGGCTGAGTGGTCAGGGCCATCCGGGTAGCGCCGGCGGTCCTGCGGGTGATTTGCTGCTCGAGGTGGGTGTGCGCGAGGACAGCCGCTTCAAGCTCGATGGAAACAACATTATTGCGGTTGTGCCGATAGCCCCGTGGGAAGCCGCTCTGGGTGCCACGGTAAAAGTGCCGACGCTGGCTGGGGAGGTCGAGTTGCGTGTTCCGGCGGGTTCGAACACCGGCAGCAAGTTGCGACTGCGGGGTCGCGGCTGGCCTGGCAAGGTTGCCGGCGATCAGATTGTCGTACTGGAAATTCAGACGCCGCGCGCAGAAACCGACGAGCAGAAGCACTTCTATGAATCGATGGCTTCAACCTTCGATTTCAAGCCGCGCGGATAGGATCACAGTCGGCGGGGGACGCGAAGATTATTCGTCATCCGCGCCCGGAGATTACCAGATGACAGGAATGACGAGCGTTTCGATTCACCATTCCCGTTTCTCAATTCCCGGCTTTACTTGGGCATATGCTCGTTGATTGCCTTGATCAATTCATCTTCGTTGATCGGCTTGGTCACGTAGGTTCTGGCGCCTTGACGCATACCCCAGACACGATCGGTTTCCTGATCCTTGGTGGTCACGAGGATGATCGGAATATGGCTGGTCTTGGCGTCTTTGGCCAGCGTGCGCGTGGCCTGGAAGCCATTGAGGTTGGGCATCACCACATCCATCAGGATGAGGTCCGGCAATTCGCGCTTGGCCACCTCGACCCCGGCTGAGCCGTCTTCCGCAGTAATCACCTCATGACCGAGTTTCTCAGCAATGCGCTTGAGCCCGACCAGTTGGGAAGGAGAATCGTCGACAATAAGTACTCGCGCCATGATTGGTTCCGTGGTCCCCTGATGCCGGATGGCTCCTGCATTCTAGCCATGCCGAGGCCTCATCACCAGCGAACGCTGTCACCCAATTCGCACCAAGGTGCGACCGAATGACTCGCCAGCGAGCATTTTTGTGAAAACCGGACCAAGTTCGTCGAAACCGGCCTCTTTTGTCGCGATCTTGTCCAGATTCTTCGGTTTCCAGTCGTCGGCCAAATGTTGCCAGACGTCGTCCCGGAGTCTGCGTACGGTGCCGGCAGAGGCGATTCCCAGCAGGCTGAGGCCACGGATGATGAAGGGCATGACGGTCGTCGCCAGTTCGATGCCGCCGGCATTGCCGCAAATGGCGATGTTCCCGTAGGGCTCGATCACGCGACTGAGTCCAGCCAGCATGTCGCCACCGACATTGTCGATGGCGCCGCCCCAGCGGGCCGTTTCCAGTGGCCGCTGACTCCAGAACAGCTCCTTGCGGGAAATGCACTGCTTCGCGCCGAGCCCGATCAGGAAATCAAATTGGTCGGCTTTACCGGTGATCGCATGCGCGCTGTAGCCCGCACAAGTGAGTATGTCGATCGCGAGCATGCCGACACCACCGGTGGCACCGGTCACCACGACTGGACCGAGTTCCGGCGTCTGTCCGTTCTGCTGCATGCGGTAGAGGGCCAGGGCAGCAGTGAAACCGGCTGTGCCGATGATCATCGATTCGCGCAGGCTCAAGCCTGCAGGAAGCGGAATCGCCCATTTTGATTCGAGCCGCACGTATTCGGCATAACCGCCATCGCGAGTCTCGGACAGGCCGCAACCTGTGCACAGAACCGAATCGCCTTCCTTGAAGGCTGGATCGGTCGTAGCGGCAACGTAACCGGCTACATCGATTCCGCCATTGAGTGGAAATTTTCGCAGGATCTTGCCCTTGCCGGTTCCCGCCAGCGCGTCCTTGTAGTTGACCGAAGAGTAGGCAACCTTGACCAGCACCTCGCCCGGGGAGAGCGCGTCGACGCGCATCTCTTCGATGCCGGCGCGGTAGCCCTGATCGTCGTTGTGGATGCGGAAGGCGCGGAAGGGTGTGTTCATTCGCTTGGACTCCGATCTCCGACCCGAGGGGCCATGATGCCTTGGCGTCGAGAAGGATGGCCGGCAAGGCGGCCATTATCTCAGTGCAGGACTCGCCGGCAGACTCCCGCTTTGGATCAATTGGCTTTGTGGATCGCCCGCTTGTCGACCGACAGGGCGGCTTCATGGACGGCTTCACTCAGCGTCGGATGGGCGTGACAAATGCGGGCGAGGTCTTCGGCACTGCCTTTGAATTCCATCGTCACGACGGCTTCGGCGATCAGTTCGGAGACGACCGGGCCGACCATGTGCACACCGAGAATGCGATCGGTTTCCGCATGCGCGATGATCTTCACATGACCGGCCGTTTCGTTCATGGCGACGGCGCGGCCGATCGCAGCGAACGGGAATGAGCCGGTTCGGTAAGGGATACCAGCTTCCTTTACCTGTGCTTCGGTCTGACCGACCCAGGCCATTTCCGGTTCGGTGTAGATAACCCAGGGTACGGTGTTGAGATTGACGTGACCGGCCTTGCCGGCAATCAGTTCGGCGACCGCAATGCCTTCTTCGGAGCCCTTGTGCGCGAGCATC
>JBDTCQ010000113.1:0-9472 GCA_039923515.1 Dokdonella sp. | reverse complement strand
AGTGAACTCGACAAGATTCCAGCCAAGCGCCGGCGCTGGCTCAATCAGGCCGGGCCGTTCGAGTTTCGCCATGTGCACCCGCGCAACGAACTCCACCCGACCCGCCAGCCGCCCTATCAGAACGTCTGGTTCCGGCTCGTCGATCAGGTCCCGGAAAGCCCGGTCCTGCATCGCTCCCTGCTTGCCTACGCGTCGGATTTCCACCTGGTCGGCACGACCACGTTTCCGCATGCGATCTCGTACCTGCAGCCGAACGTACGCATGGCCAGTCTCGATCATGCGATGTGGTTCCATCGCCCGTTCCGCGTCGACGAATGGCTGCTGTATTCCTGCGACAGTCCGAGCGCCCAGCATTCCCGCGGGCTGGCCCGTGGCATGATCTTCACCCGAGACGGCGTTCTTGTGGCTTCAACCGCGCAGGAAGGCTTGATTCGCGTTGTCGACCAGGACTGACAGGATCCACGCATGCGCCAGATCTACACATCGCCCCGCTACGAAAACGTCGAGCGCGTGGTCGCCCTGCTCGGGGAAAACAGCATTGCCACCACGGTTCGCAACCGTCGTGACTGGCAGGGCGGGCAGTGGAAGCGCTTCAGCTACACCGAGCGTGGTGAAAGCGAGGGCTGGGGCCAGGTCTGGGTGACCAACTCCAACGATCAGACGCGCGCCCGCGAACTCCTGCGCGAAGCCGGGCTTGAACCGGCCACCCGCTTTGCCGATGAACTGGCCGCCGCACGCTCGCCCAGCGATCCGCGTCGGCACAAGAACACTTCAATGCGCATTCGCATGGTCCTGCTCGGCTTGATCGGCGGTGTTCTGCTGCTGATCGTCATCAACTACCTGTTGCACTGAGCGAACCGATCGGCAAATTCTGGTTTCATGCGGCGACGCAGGTTTTTGCCGCACAGCTGAGGCAGAATGCGGCATGCGTTCCGATGTCGTCCGCCTGTTCCAGACCCTCCCGCATGCCTGCGGCTACTACGCCGATCGCTTGTCGCAGAATCTCGTCATCGATCCAAGCTCGCCGCAGCTCGACCGGCTCTATGAAATCGCCCTGTTGCGCGGTTATCGCCGCGCCGGTGGTCATGTCTACATTCCGCGTTGCCAAGCCTGCCGGGCCTGCGTTGCCTGCCGCATTCCGGTTGCCGATTTCGCCGCGGATCGTGGCCAGCGGCGCTGCCTGCGGCGGAATGAGGATCTCGCCATCGAGGTGGTTCCTGCACGCTACAGCGAGGAGCGCTACGAGCTATATCGTCGCTACCTGCAATGGCGCCATCCGGATGGCGGAATGGACGACGCCCAGCCTGAGGATTTCTCGCGCTTCCTCTACACGCACTGGAGCCCGACCCGGTTCATCGAGTTCCGCAAGCAGGGTCGCCTGCTCGCCGTGGCCGTCACCGATTTCTGCGAAACCGGACTCTCGGCCGTGTACACGTTCTACGATCCCGATATCCGCGAGCGCGGCATCGGTACGTTTGCGATCCTCCAGCAGATCGAGATCGCCCGCCAGCGCGGTCTTGACCATGTCTATCTCGGCTTCTGGATCAAGGGCCACCCGAAAATGGACTACAAGAAGCGTTTCGTGCCCATCGAGATACTGCGCAATGGCGAGTGGGTGGTGGCCGAAGCGGATCCCGATCCGTCGGACAACACCGCGGCCACGTTGCTGTAGAAACCTGCGATCGGCGACGTCACTTCTCGGTTGGCGAAATCGCGCTGGCGCAGACGATTTATCCGTCCTGATACCTCAGCGTACCGAAATGCACAGCTTGGCAGCGGCGGCGCAAGCCTTGCTGCGGGCCGCTTCCAGCGTATCGGCGCGGGCCAGGGTTACGGCCATGCGTCGCTGGCCGCGGATCTCGGGCTTGCCGAAGATGCGCAACATCGTGTCGGGCTCGACCAGCGCATCGGCGACGCCGGCATAGCGGATGTCCTTGCCATCGCCTTCGACCAGAACGGCGCAGGAAGCCGAGGCCCCGAGTTGACGAATGCACGGAATCGGCAAGCCGAGAATCGCCCGCGCATGCAGGGCGAATTCGGAGAGTTCCTGCGAGATCAGGGTGACCAAGCCGGTATCGTGCGGACGCGGGCTGACTTCGGAGAAGATCACCGCATCGCCCTTGACGAAGAATTCGACGCCGAATACACCATGGCCACCCAGCGCCTCGGTGATCGCCAGCGCCTGGCGCTCGGCTTCAGCGAGCGCGATTTCACTCATCGCCTGCGGCTGCCAGGATTCACGATAGTCGCCGGCTTCCTGACGATGACCAATGGGCGCACAGAAACTCGTTCCACCAATGTGGCGAACGGTGAGCAAGGTGATTTCGTAATCGAAATCGACAAAGCCCTCGACGATGCAACGCCCCTTTCCCGTGCGTCCGCCCGATTGGGCGTAGTCCCACGCGGCATCAAGCTGATCCGGTGCGCTCACCGTGCTTTGGCCTTTTCCCGATGAACTCATGACCGGCTTGATCACGAATGGCAAGCCGATCGCATCCGCCGCGGCGCGGTATTCGTCCGCGCTGTCAACAAAGCGATACGGCGAAGTCGGCAAGCCCAGTTCCTCGGCGGCCAGGCAACGGATGCCTTCACGATTCATCGTCAACCACGCAGCGCGCGCGGTCGGAATCACGCGGAGACCGTCACGCTCGAGTTCGACCAGGGTTGCCGTATCAATCGCCTCGATTTCGGGCACGACAAGATCAGGCTTTTCCAGCGCGATGATCCGGCGCAACTCGCTGCCATTGAGCATGTTGATGACATGGCTGCGATGGGCAACCTGCATGGCCGGTGCATTGGCATAACGATCCACCGCAATCACTTCGATGGCGAACCGCTGCAGCTCGATGGCGACCTCCTTGCCGAGTTCGCCCGAGCCAAGCAGCATCGCGCGCAGAGCGCCTGCGGTTTGCGGTGTTCCGAATGATTTCATCGCGCCAACCTTTTCCTGATACGCGATTGTATCGGCTGCGGCACAATGGGCCATAGCCGATATGGAACTGCCGATGTTGCGACTCACCGTTCTTGTTTTCCTGCTCTTGCCCATGCTCGCCCAGGCGCGCCCTGCGGCCGAGCAATGGTTCAGCGTGCTCCTGGATGGGCGCAAGATAGGCAGCTTTGTCAGCTCCCGCAGTGTGCAAGGTGAACAGGTCACCACGCATCAGGAACTTCGCATCGAGTTTGACCGGGCCGGTACGGGCATCTCGATGGGCAGCAGTGAAACAAATATCGAATCAATCGACGGCAAACCGCTGGCATTCAGCTCGGTCGCCAGTCTGGGCGGCGGCGAGACCCGCATCGAGGGCAACGTTGCCGATGGCACGATGCAACTGCGCATCCAGAACGGCGACTCCACGCAGGAACGCAGCGCACCCTGGCCAACCGGTGCATTGATGGCCGAAGGTCTGCGCCTGGCCAGTTTGCGCGTGCCGCTGGAAAGCGGACGAGCACATACGGAACTCACCTTCCAGTCGACCAGCCTCGATGCCATCGAGGTTACCAGCACGGTCGGTCCGCGCGAGATGGTCAGCTTGCCCGGTGGAAACAAATCCCTTTATCGCATCGACCAGGTGTTTGCTTTTTCCGGAGCCCCCGTGCGCAATACCGCATGGGTCGATGCCGAGCGTGACATCCACAAGCTGAGCATGCCGGCAATCGGCGTCGACTTGACTCTGATCGAATGCGGCAAGGTCTGCGCCACCGCGCCGAACCAGGATACCAATATCTTCGAGCGTACCCTGATGCCGGCACCGCGCGCCCTCACTCGCGCGGAACTGTCAGGCGGCCTGCGTTACACGCTGAGTCCGCGGGCTGGCGGTCCGCCGCTGCACCTGCCTGAGACTTCCGAACAAAGCATAAAAGTCAGCGGAAAAAATCTGGTCGTCGAAATCCACGTCAGCGCCCGCCGAGGCATTGGCGGCTCGCCGGATCCATCTGATCGCTTGCCGAATGACTGGCTGCAGAGTGCCGCGCCCGAGATCGTTGAAATGGCGATCAAGGCAACCAAGGGGGCAAACACCGATGCCGAGCGCATGCACGCACTCGAGTCCTTCGTGGCCGGTTTCATCAGCAACAAGAATCTCGGTGTCGGCTACGCATCCGCCCTGCAGGTTGCGCGCGATCCACAGGGCGACTGCACCGAACATGCGGTGCTGCTGGCCGCACTTGGACGCGCCCTCGGCATTGCCACGCGCGTTGTCGATGGCCTCGCCTATGCGCCTGGATTCGCCGGCACCGAGCATGTCTTCGTGCCGCATGCCTGGGTTTATGCCTGGGTCGATGAGCGCTGGCAGAGCTTCGATGCTGCGCTCGGGGGTTTTGATGCCGGACATATCGCCTTCTCCAGTGGCGATGGCGATCCGTGGCGCTTCTATCAGGGACTCGACCTGCTGGGTCGCGTCGATCTGAAACAGGTCGAACCACTCGAAACACAGGCTATGCAATGAGGATCCGTGTCTGCCTGCTGCTATTGGCTTTCAATCTTGCCCACGCGCAGACATTCGAGACAGCTCCGTTCGAGCCCGCACAACTGGCCGCCCTGATCACCGATTCGAGTCTGGACGAAATCAGCGGCATAGCCAGCTCGCGGCGGGCTGATCAACGCTACTGGGTACACAACGATGCGCCACGACCGGCCGAACTGCAGGCCATCAACGAAACCGGCACGAGCGTCGCACGTTTGCGCATCGAAGGTGTGCGTGCCATCGATTGGGAAGACATCGCCAGCTATACGATCGGTGGCAAACCATGGTTGTTGATTGGAGACATTGGCGACAACGCCGGCGTGCGCACGGATTACGAACTGATTGCGATCGAGGAACCCGACATCACCGGCGCCGCATCGACACTGTCGATCAAGCCGAGCTGGCGACTGCGCTTTCGTTATCCCGATGGCGCGCACGACTGCGAGGCCATGGCGGTCGATGCGACCCGACGCGAAATCCTGCTGATCAACAAGCATGCGCCCCTGATGGTTTACAGCTTGCCACTCGGCCCATCCGCCAACGGCCAGACACCGCTCGTCGCGCGCAAACTGCTGGATCTGACCTCGATCCCGCAACCCGACAGCGACGAACGCAAGTCGCGCTTTCCGGCGGCACGATTCGGCGGATCACCGACCGGACTCGACATCGATGCAGCCGGGCGACGCGCAATCCTCCTGACCTATCGCGACATCTGGGTTTTCTCGCGTGCACCGCACGAGGACTGGTTGCGGGCATTCGCCAGAAAACCTCAGCGCATCACCCTCCCACCGATGGCTCAGGCCGAAGCCATCGGCTTCGACCGCGCCGGCCACTCGATCTTCGTCAGCGGCGAGCGCCTGCCCGCTCCATTGCTCCGGTTTGAAAAGGGGAGTGGGGAGTAGGGAGAAGGGAGTGGGTTTCCCAAGATCGACAGCCAGCATTGTGGGAGCGACTTCAGTCACGATGCTGTCTGTCTACGCGAACAAGAAGCATCGCGACTGAACTAGCTCCCACGGTATCGGTTGCCGGAAAAGCGTCAGCGCGCAGCGCCGACCCACAAACCTCACCGCTCGCCACCTTTTCTACTCCCGACTCCCCACTCTCCACTCCCGATATCTATTGCCAAATAGATATCACTTTGATATCGTTTTATCTGCCGGATCGCTCCGGCCTGTCGGCATTGGCCGCGCAGTGATGACGGAGATTCACGATGAACGAACGCAAAGCGCTTTCCCTGCCGGGCATCCCGACCCTACTCGTGCTGATTGCGGCCCTCCTGATTGATGTCTTCGTCCTGATTGACACGGCGCGCCACGCGGAAGCGATGGGAGCTGAGCCAAGTCCGGGGCAAATCATTCCGCTCGCCCTGCTGGCCGCCTTGATCGCCTTTCTGTTCAAGGGCCTGTTTGCCGTGCAGCCGAATGTCGCTCGCGTCATGCAGTTGTTTGGCCGTTATTCCGGCACTGTTCGCGAGCAGGGTCTGCGTTGGACCAATCCGCTCTACACCCGACAGGCCGTTTCGTTGCGCGTGCGCAATTTCGAATCGGGCAAGCTCAAGGTCAACGATCTCGACGGCAACCCGATCGAGATCGGCGCAATCGTGGTCTGGCAGGTGGTCGATACCGCCGAGGCCGTGTTCATGGTCGATGACTATGCGAACTTCGTGCATATCCAGGCCGAGTCTGCCTTGCGCCAGATGGCAACCAGCTATTCCTACGATTCGCATGACGAAAAAGGGATTTCGCTGCGCGGCAACGGCACCGAGGTCAACGCCCATCTGCGTGATGAGATCCAGGAGCGTCTGACCAAGGCCGGCGTCGAGGTCGTCGAGGCGCGCATCAGCCACCTGGCCTATGCGCAGGAAATCGCCCAGGCCATGTTGCAGCGGCAACAAGCCAGCGCGATCGTCGCCGCGCGCACACGCATCGTCGAAGGTGCGGTCGGCATGGTCGAACTGGCCCTCGATCAACTGAGTCAGCGCGGCGTGGTCGATCTCGACAATGAGCGGAAGGCGGCCATGGTCAGCAACCTGCTCGTGGTCTTGTGCGGCGATCGGGCCACCCAGCCGGTGGTCAATGCCGGCACCTTGTACTGATTCCGTGTCCAGCCAAGGGATCGAGCGATCGCTGTGAGCGAAAAAAAGGCCTATCCATTGCGCATCAACGCGGCCGTGCTCGAGGCGATGCAGCGTTGGGCCGATGATGACCTGCGCTCGCTCAACGCGCAGATCGAGTACGTGATGCGCGAGGCCTTGCGCAAGGCCGGACGCATCAAACCCGCCAGCAAACCCGTCGCCATCAAGGATGACGGCGGCCCATAGGAGTGCACTGATGAACGATCAAACCTGGAGTTATCAGACCATCGAAATCAAGCCGAGCTTTCTCGGCAATTTCGCCGCCGACCATCTCAATGAGGTTCTGACCCGCGAGGGCATGAATGGCTGGGAGCTGGTCAGTACGCTCAACGTCGGCCCGATGCGCCCGGTCATCCTGTTCCTCAAGAAGAGGCGTTGATCGCTTTCGGGGCCTGCAAGAAAAATGAGTGCCCTCTTCTGTGCCGGCATCGCCTGCGCCTGGTTGTCATCTTCTTCAGCTTGTCAGCGACACTGCACAAAAAAAGAAAGGAAAACCTGAAATGAAACGTGGGCTGATCATCGGATTTGCATTGCTGTTGCTGGCAGGTTTTGGCACCTGGAGCCTTGCACAGAGACTCGTGCCAGCGCCCGCGCAAGCCGCGGTGCTCGATCCGGAGCAGGCGCGACGAGCCACCCGCTTTCTCGACCTGCTTGACGCCGGCAAGTATGCGGACGCGCTGGCGATGGGCACGCCGAAGCTTCAACAAGGTCTCGCCAACGGCAAGCTGCAACAGGCGTGGGAGGGCGTGCCGGCAACATTTGGCAAACGCGAATCGCGAGGCGAGCCACGTGGCGAGACGATTGATGGCAAGTCTGCGGTCAGCTCGCGCCTGCAATTCGGCGCACTCGCACTCGATGCGCGCGTGGTCTTCGACTCAGACAATACAATCTCGGGGTTCTGGATTGTGCCGGCGAGCAGCCGCCCGACCGCAACTGCAAAAAAGGCGGATGCTACTCATCGCGAACGCGAGCTGAGCATTGGCGAGCACCCCATCGCCCTGCCCGCTACGCTGACCCTGCCCAAGGGCGATGGACCGTTCCCTGCCGTCGTGCTCGTGCATGGCTCCGGCCCGCATGACCGCGACGAGACGATCGGGCCGAACAAGCCGTTTCTCGATCTTGCCGATGGTCTCGCCGATCACGGCATTGCCGTGTTGCGTTACGAGAAGCGCACCAGGGCGCATCCCGAGGCATTCGCCAAAGGCACGTTCACGGTCGATGATGAAACGGTCAACGATGCACTCGCTGCGGTTGCGTTGCTGCGCACGCAGGATGCTATTGATCCCCGTCACATCTTTGTGGCTGGGCACAGCCTCGGCGCGCTGATGGCTCCGCGTATGGGCCAGCGCGATCCCGCCCTTGCCGGCTTGATCTTGCTGGCTGCGCCGGCCAGCAAGCTCGAAGACATCGTGGTTCGCCAAACCCGCTATCTGGCCAAACTGCAAGGCCAGAGCGATGCCGAAATCGACAAGGCGCTGGCTGCGATTGAACCGCAACGCGAAGCCGTCAAGCACCTTTCCTCCGACACCTCCGCGGGCACACCGCTCCTTCTCGGACTTCCGGCCAGCTACTGGCGCGACCTCAACAGCTATGACCCGATTGCCACGGCGCGTTTGATCAAGCAGCCGATGCTCGTGTTGCAAGGCGGCCGCGACTACCAGGTCACGCCTGCGGACGAATTCTCGCAATGGCGCACCGCATTCGCGACCAATCCTCGCGTGGAGTTGATCGAGTACCCGACCCTCGGCCATGCCTTCATGCCCGGCGGTGAGCCACCCGGGCCAAAGGATTACGCGCTGGCGGGCCATGTCGATGGCAAGGTCATTGATGACATTGCGGCGTGGGTCAAGGCTGGCCATCAGCTTGCACAGTGATGTGCAAAGGATCAGCTAAGCTTTCATCATGAACGAGTCAGCGCCCCCGCCCCCTGCCCGCTGCGATACGCGCGAACGCCTGCGCGTGATCGAGGCGGCGCACGCACTCGGCGTTCCACGTGACTACGGACGCCGTCACCGCCTGCGCATCGTTCGCGAGCCACAGCAACTGACCTGCATCGGTATCGACATCCACGCACGCCATCAATGGATGAGCCCACTCGCGGCACGAGCATGGGCGCGCATGCGCGATGCCGCGATGCGTGATGGCATCGAGTTGCAAATCGTCTCGGCGTTCCGCTCGGCCGCCTATCAACTCGGCATCATCGAAAAGAAGGTCGAGCGCGGCCAGTCCATCGATGAAATCCTGCGGGTCAGTGCGGCGCCGGGTTACAGCGAGCATCATTCCGGACGCGTCGTCGACATCACCACACCGGGCCACGCCGCACTCGAAGAGATGTTTGATCAGTCGCCCGCCTTCGCCTGGCTGCAAGCCAAGGCTGCACGCTACGGATTTTCGCTTTCCTACCCACGCGGCAACGCGCACGGCATTGCCTACGAACCCTGGCACTGGTGCTGGCGACGCGCGTAATCCGCCACACGTGCCTTGCGCAATCCGGCAACACAGTGCACCAGTGTGACTTGTGGCGCTGGTATCGGTAGTTGGATCAGGCTATTAACTGCGACCACCCTGAAACTGCCGGAGTTGTCCCATGCGTGAACGGATTCTGCCGTCGATCATTTTCGGCTTCGCCGCAGCAACTCTCGTGCCCTCCATTGCTGATGCGGCCACACGCCTGCTGCGCTTTCCCGATGTCTGCGCCGATCGCATCGTCTTCACCTATGCCGGTGACCTGTGGACGGTCGGCACCCGCGGCGGCACGGCGATCCGACTCACTGCCGGTCCTGGTGTGGAGCAGGCCGCGCACTTCTCGCCCGATTGCAGCCAGATCGCCTTCACCGGCCAGTACAGCGGTGACGACCAGGTCTTCGTGATTCCC
>JBDTCQ010000112.1:0-12731 GCA_039923515.1 Dokdonella sp. | reverse complement strand
TGGCGACGGAGACGCCGTCCTTGGTGATGGTCGGTGCGCCGAAGCTCTTTTCGAGCACGACATTGCGGCCCTTCGGACCGAGGGTGGCCTTGACCGCATTGGCCAGGATATTGACGCCGCGCAACATACGGGCGCGTGCGTCTTCTGAGAAGCGGATTTCTTTGGCAGCCATTTGAAACTCCGGAAATAGGGAAGGGGGAAGGGGGAATAGAGAATGGTCAGAGCTGGAGCAGCGGGTTCGGGTGCTGAGGAGGAAATCGGGGCGGCAATAGCGCTCTTACGATTCCCTATTCCCCATTCCCGATTCCCGGCTTCACTCGATGACAGCAATGATGTCTTCTTCGCGCATGACCAGCAGTTCTTCGCCGTCGACCTTAACCTCGGTACCCGAGTACTTGCCGAACAGAACCTTGTCGCCGACCTTGACTGCAATCGGACGGACCTTGCCGTCTTCGAGGATCTTGCCGGTGCCGGCTGCGATGACTTCACCGCGGATTGGCTTCTCTGCGGCGGAATCCGGGATCACGATGCCGCCGGCCGAAATCTTCTCTTCTTCCATACGCTTGAGGATGACGCGATCGTGTAACGGGCGAAGTGCCATGGTTTTGATTCCTTCAACTAGTTGATTGGATTGAATTTATGTCGGGCTGTTAGCACTCTGCCCGAACGAGTGCCAATTCTACTCGCGTAAAAAAGCCTGTGGAAGTCCCCAGGCGTTGGCGTGCTCCGAACATGGGGCTGTGCCTGATGGTTTCAATGACCCTGCGGTCAATGCGCACTGCAACATTCTTTTGCAATGACGCTTACCTATAATTGGCGCCACGCGGCCATGAATTTCGCTGGCCACTCTCCGGGGAAATCACTGATGAAGCTCAAGATCGGCGCACGTTGCGCCACAGCCATTTTTTATGTCGCGTTTCTTGGCAGCGCAACGGCCCAGGTTGTTCCGCTGGTCGGTGGCACACCGGCAGTGCAGGATTTCAACAGCCTGGCCAACACCGGCACCAGTTCGGTGTTGCCGGATGGTTGGTATTTCAAGGAAACAGGCAACAACGCGAATACGACCTACACGGCCAACGACGGATCATCCAACTCAGGCGACACATTCAGTTTCGGCACGGGCAGTAGCACGGAGCGCGCCCTCGGCACGCTGTTCTCCAACAATCTGACCCCGGTGATCGGTGCGCAATTGCGCAATGACGCTGGTCAGGCCTTGAGCGAGATCGCAGTCGCCTATACCGGCGAACAATGGCGGCTTGGAGCCACGGCTCGCGCTGACCGCATGCAGTTCCAGTACAGCGTCAACGCGACATCACTGACGGATGCGGCGGCGACTTGGGTGTCCGTTGTTGCGCTTGATTTCGTCGCTCCGGTCACGAGCGGAACCGTGGGCAAGCTCGATGGCAACGCCGCTGCGAACCAGGTCGCGATCAGCGCATCGATCACGGGCCTCAACCTCGCGAACAACGCGACGATCTGGGTGCGCTGGAACGATATCAATGCAAGCGGCAACGACGATGGCCTCGCCATCGACAACGTCAGCTTTGCGGTGGCCGGTGATCCGCCGGTCGATGTGCCGCCCACCGTGGTTGCGACCACGCCAGCCAACAACGCAGTCGGTGTCGCCTTGGGTGCGACTCTGAGTGTGAGCTTCAGTGAAGCAGTCACCCTGACCGATCCGTGGACGACGATCAGTTGCCCGACTTCCGGCAACCACACGGTCACCGTCAGCGGCGGCCCGACCAGCTTTGGGGTGACTCCTTCACCGGCATTCGCAGGCAACGAAACCTGCACGTGGACGATCAGCGCCAGTGGCGTAACCGATCAGGATGGCGCGCCAGATGCGATGGCGGCTGACGTCACCGTGATGTTCACAACCCTCGATCCGAGCAACATCCCGGCGCCCACGGTGATTTCGACCTTGCCTGCCGACGGCGCGATCAACGTGCCGCTGGCCAGCGATGTGCGGGTCAACTTCAGCGAAATCGTGACCACCACGCCGGGCGCATTCGCCCTCGCCTGCAATTCAACGGTGATCACGTTGACCGAGACCGGTACCGGCAACAATCGCACGCTGACCCCGGCCACGGTGTTGCCAGCCAGCGCCATCTGCGAATTCACCATCAACGCGGCCAATGTGCGCAATGCCAGCGATATTGCGATGGAGCAGTCACTGGTCATCCATTTCACCGTCAGCAGCGGCAACACCAGCGGCTACTACTCGTCGGTTAACACAAGCAGCGCCGAACAATTGCGTTGCTCACTGCATCTGCTGATCCGGGG
This sequence comes from Dokdonella sp., assembly GCA_039923515.1. Classification (GTDB taxonomy): domain Bacteria; phylum Pseudomonadota; class Gammaproteobacteria; order Xanthomonadales; family Rhodanobacteraceae; genus Dokdonella. Next base: position 10,448 of record JBDTCQ010000112.1, on the reverse strand, counting down.
CCATACCGCGTATCCATACAGCGGATCCGGCACAAATACCTGGACGATCCTCGAGACCGCACAAGCGAGTCCCGGCAACCCCGGCAAGATTCTCGACGTCTACAGAAACCGCCTGTACAACACAGTCAGCGATCGCGCCGGCGGCGGCGGCGGCGGCGGCGGTCTCACCTACAACCGCGAACACACCTGGCCGAACTCGCTGGGCTTTCCAAGCCAGAGCGGCAACCTCGGCCTGCCGAATGCGCCCTACACCGACACGCACATGCTGTGGCTCTCCGATACGCAATGGAATTCCGACCGTGGCAACAAGCCGTATGCGAATTGTCCGGTCGCGGCAAGCTGCGGCGAGCGCACCACCGAGGCCAACGGTGGCGTGGGCGGCGGCAGCGGCGTCTATCCGGGTAACTCGAACTGGGTCAACAACAACTCGTTCGAGACCTGGAACCACCGCAAAGGGGACGTGGCGAGGGCGATCATGTACATGGCGATCCGCTACGAAGGCGGTACCGACCCTACCAGCGGACAGTCCGAGCCGAATCTTGAACTGACCGACAACCGCAGCCTGATCGTCGGCAGTAGCAACTACAACGCGCCGGCCTACATGGGGCTGATGTCCGACCTGCTCGCCTGGAGCGCCGGTGATCCGCCCGATGCGGCTGAAGTCACGCGCAACGATGTGATCCAGACCTTCCAGGGCAATCGCAACCCGTTTATCGACCATCCGGAATGGGCGACATCGGCCCTGTTCCAGTCGAGCAACCCGGCAACCTGCGCGCCGCTCTCCAATGATGTGATCTTTGTGGACGGGTTTGACGCACCGGTTCCGCCGACGATTCATTGAAAGACGGAAAGGCATCGCGGCTGAAGCCGCTCCCGCAAACATCAGACCGTAGATGATTTCGTGGGAGGGACTTCAGTCCCGATGCCCTTCCTGCTGGTCGAGAAAGCCTCGCGGCTGAAGTCCCTTCCACGAAATGAGGTTGATTTTTGCGGCCGAATTTCGCCTGGCCAAGATGCGGTTGTTTTTTGCCTGCGAGACGAGGCATCGTGGCTGATTCCGCTCCCACGATAGGCGAGCAAGCATGTCGATCCTGATCGTTCATTGTTCCTGCGCCGCCGATGGCAGCGCTGAAAAGATCGCCAAGGCGCTCGTCGACGAGCGCCTGGCGGCTTGCGTTTCGGTCCTGCCGGGCGTGCGTTCGACGTTCCGCTGGCAGGGTGAAACACACACGGATGACGAGGTGCTGATGCTGATCAAGACCTCGCGCGAACGCTATCCGGCCATGGCCGCGCGCCTGCTCGAACTGCATCCGTATGAACTGCCCGAGATTATTGCGGTCGATGTCAGCGCGGCCCACGCGCCCTATGCGGCCTGGGTCGAAAGCGAAGTCGGCGTATCCTGACGCCCTTCGCATCGCTTTACCGCCCGCTCAAACCGCCCTGCCGGAGTGTTGCCTTGTTCCGTTATCTGCTGATTGCCCTGCTCGCGCCGTTCGTATTTGCCCCATCCGTCCAGGCGCAAGAGCAGGATGGGTTGCTGCCGGTCGAACAGGCGTATGTCCTCAAGGCCGAGCTGGCTGGGCCGGACCGCATTGCCTTGCACTGGACGATCGCCAAGGATTACTACCTCTACAAGGGTCGGATCAAGGCCAAGACCAGCCAACCCGGCCTGACTCTCGGCGCACTCGACCTGCCCAAGGGCATCGAGGAGCACGACGAGTTTTTCGGTGATGTCGAGATTTATCACGACTCGATCGAAGCCAACCTGCCGTTTACCCTCACGGATGCATCGGCAGCGTCTATTGATTTCACGATCACCGTGCAAGGTTGTCACGAGACTGAGCCGAAGATCTGCTATCCACCCCATCCGGTAAAGCTGTCGCTCAAGCGCGAAGCGATCGCTGCCGCCGCACCGCTCAGCCCGCTGGCGGCAAAGCTGGGTGGCGGAAGCATCCTCGGTTCGCCGATGGACACGCTCGATGCCGACGAAACCCTGCCGCCCGAGAAGGCTTTCGTATTCGAGGCGATCGAGCTCAGCCCGACTGAGATCCTCGCGCGCTGGACGATGCCGAAGGGCTACTACCTCTATCGCGACCGCAGCCAACTCAGCGTAGTCGGTGGCCAGGATGTCGAAGTCGGTGCACCGCAATGGCCGGCGGGTGTGGATCACACCGACGAACATTTTGGCACCGTGGTCGTCTACTACGATCAGGTTGAATTGCCGGTCACCCTGCGCCGCGCCAATGGCGGTGCGCAGACGATCCAGTTGCAGGGCGAGTTCCAGGGCTGCAAGGAAAACGGCATCTGCTATCCGGTCATGCAGCGTACGGTCAGCGTCGATCTCGATCCGGCCAGCGTCGATGAACTTGCTACGGCGGCCAAATCTTTCGTGCCGGCGACGAAGCCGGTGCCTGATTCCGTCGCCGCCAATGCCTCGTCAGACAATGCCTTGCGCTCACAACCGCCGACACCCAGCAGCATTGGCGTGCTCAGCGCGTTGCTGTTTGCCTTCCTCGGCGGCATCGTGCTGAACCTGATGCCGTGCGTATTGCCGGTGTTGTCATTCAAGGTCATCGGTCTCGCCCAGAGCGGTGAGAGCCTGACCAAAGCGCGCAAGCATGCGCTCTGGTACACGAGCGGCGTGCTGGTCTCGTTTGCGGTGGTTGGTTTGCTGGTGATTGCCTTGCGCGCAGCGGGACAAGCGCTGGGCTGGGGTTTCCAGTTGCAGCAACCCGGCTTTGTCGCCTTCCTTGTCTATGTGCTGCTCGCGGTGGGTTTGAGTCTCTCGGGTGTGTTCACGATTGGTGCCAGTCTCGCCGGTACTGGCCAGGGCCTCGCGTCGCGCTCCGGTCCGGCCGGTGATTTCTTCACCGGCGTGCTCGCCTGCGTCGTGGCCAGTCCGTGCACCGCACCCTTCATGGGTCCGGCGCTTGCGTTCGCATTTGCCTCATCATCCATCGTCGCCTTGCTGATCTTCCTGGCGCTCGGCCTCGGTCTTGCCCTGCCCTTCCTGCTCGTCGGCTTTGTCCCGGCACTCGCCTCACGTCTACCGAAACCCGGTGCGTGGATGGAAACCTTCAAGCAGGTGCTGGCCTTCCCGATGTACCTCACCGCCGTGTGGCTGGTCTGGGTGCTCGGCAAGCAACGCGGCGTCGATGCGATTGGCTACGTTCTGATCGGCGCAGTCGTGCTTGCGCTGGCCTTGTGGTGGATGGAACACGCGCGAGCCAAATCCCGGCCGCTTGGACGGGTGCTCGCGATCATGGTCATGATTGCCTCCCTCATTCCGATCTGGATGATCGCGCGACTCGACGCACCGGCCCACGTCGCCAATCAATCGGATTCGGCCATCGCGTATTCCAGCAACAAGCTTGCCGCACTGCGGGCCGATGGGCGCACGGTCTTCGTCAACATGACCGCCGACTGGTGCGTAACCTGCAAGGCCAACGAGAAAGCCGTGCTCGGCACCGATCATTTTGCGGATCTGCTCACGCAATCGAATGCGGTTTACATGAAGGGTGACTGGACCAATGTCGATCCCGAGATCACCGCCTTCCTGCAAGCACACGGTGCGGTCGGCGTACCGCTGTATGTCGTGTTTCGTGGCAACGAAGGCAACGGTCAGGTGTTGCCGACCGTGCTGACCTCGGGCATCGTCGAGAATGCACTCGCGCAACACTCACCCTGATGCGCAGTTGCACCACGGCTGACTGAAATCGCGAAATCATGTTCAATCGAACCAACCTGCTGATCATCTCACTGGCCATCGCCAGCGCCGGCCTCGGCCTCGCGCTCAGCGCGCTGCTGCGGCCTGCTCCGATTGCAGCATCCGCCGGCACCTTTGCGACGACAGCCAATGCCGCCGCCATTGGCGAGAAGGTCGATGACATCGCCCTGTCCGATGCCGCTGGCAAATCACGCAAGCTCGCGGAATGGAACGGCAAACTCGTCGTGCTCAACTTTTGGGCGAGCTGGTGCGGTCCGTGCCGCGACGAGATGCCGATGCTCGATCGTGCCCATGCAAAATATTCTGCCAAGGGCGTCGAAGTGATTGGCGTCGCCTATGAGGAAGCTGCCGAAGCGCTCAACTTCCTCAAGGAAAATCCGGTCGGCTACCCGATCCTGATCAATGCACCGGACGATCCGACCGATGCGTCGCTGCGCTTGGGCAACACACAAAGCGTACTGCCCTACACTGCCCTGATCAGTCGCGACGGCCACCTGCTCAAGGCACGCATGGGCAATTTCAGCGAAGCCTCATTCGAGGAATGGATCGCTCCGTATCTTTGATGAATCTTTGGAGATTCGTGTGCGCTCATCGGCCACCTGAAGTGGTGGCTGTCGGCTTTTGTAGGTTGGTGCTGAGCCAAAGGCGATGCCCAACATTGCGCGGCGATGGTTTTCCATGGCAATGATTGCCTGCTGAGCGTTGAGGTTCGCTACGAAACCTGCCAAGCAATAATTGAGCCGGATACCGGCGAGGACTTCGATGGCGGATACCTCGTTTCCGCTTCGCTGTTGGCTTCGCTTGCGCTCAGCACCAACCTACACGACAGAAAACTTAGGGTATCGTCCGGTATCCAGCGAGCGCCGCGTTGCCCGCCACCCACTCTCCCCCGCCAAGGAACCCCCATGTCGACTCCCGCCTATGCCGTTGCCGAACCCAAGGCACCGCTCGCCCCCTGGACCATCGAACGCCGCGCGCCGGGCGCGCACGAAGTGCAGATCGAGATCCGCTTTTGCGGCGTCTGCCACTCGGACATCCATCAAGCGCGCGGCGAATGGGGCGGCGGCATCTTTCCGATGGTGCCGGGCCACGAGATCGTCGGCGAAGTCGGTGCGGTCGGCAGCGCGGTGACGAAGTTCAAGCCTGGTGATCGCGTGGGAGTCGGCTGCTTCGTCGATTCCTGCCGCGAGTGCTCAGCTTGCAAAGAAGGTGAGGAACAATATTGTTCGGGGGGAATGACGGCGACCTACAACAGTCTCGAGCGCGGCACCCGGCAGCCGACGTATGGCGGGTATTCAAACCGAATCGTCGTCAACGAGGACTATGTGCTGCGCGTGCCCGATGCGATTCCGCTCGATCGCGCCGCACCCTTGTTGTGCGCCGGCATCACTACGTATTCGCCGCTGCGCACCTATGGCCTCAAGGCGGGCGACAAGGTCGCCGTGGTCGGCCTCGGCGGCCTTGGCCACATGGGCGTCAAGATTGCCCGCGCGATGGGCGCACACGTCACGGTGCTGAGCACCTCGCCGTCCAAGCGCGACGACGCACTCAAACTCGGTGCCGACGATTTCGCGGCGACCGGCAACCCGCAGACGTTCAAGAAGCTGGCCGGAAGCTTTGATTTCATCCTCGACACGGTATCGGCACCGCATGATTACAACGCCTACCTGGGCCTGCTGCGCCGCGACGGCACGATGATCCTGGTCGGCATGCCCGATCAACCGACGCCGCTCTCAGCCGGCCCCTTGATCATGGGTCGAAGGCGCTTGGTGGGTTCGCTGATTGGCGGCATCCGCGAAACCCAGGAAATGCTCGATTTCTGCGCCGAGCACGGCGTTGCGTCAGACATCGAGTTGATCCCGATCGAGAAGATCAACGAAGCCTACGAGCGCATGATCAAGGGCGATGTGCGCTACCGTTTTGTCATTGACTGTGCGAGTTTCTGAAAAGCGGCCATCTCACAGGTTTTGTAGGAGCAGGCTTCAGCCTGCGATGCTCTCTATGTCGCAATAGTGCGAAGGGCATCGCGGCTGAAGCCTGCTCCTACAAAAGTCATGTGGATCGCGATGACGGTAAACACCGAAAATCGTCGATCTTCGCCGAACTGGACACATTGATCCGGTTCGATGACACTAGCCGCCCTGTTTGAACCGGTCAATTGACCCCATTCCGGAACGCCTTTGGCCAAGATCCTCGTCCTGCATGGCCCCAACCTCAACCTGCTCGGCACGCGCGAGCCGGAGGTTTATGGACGCGAGACGCTGGCCGATATCGATGCCGGGCTGGTCGCGGCGGCCAAGGCGGGCGGGCATGAGCTTCACGCATTCCAGTCGAACGCCGAGCATGCACTGATTGACCGCATCCACGCCGCGAAAGACGAGGCGGTTGCCTGGATCGTGATCAATCCGGGTGGCTACACGCACACCAGCGTGGCCCTGCGCGATGCCCTGGCTGGCGTGGCGATCCCGTTTGTCGAGGTGCATCTGTCCAACGTGCAGGCGCGCGAAGCGTTCCGCCAGCATTCGTATTTCTCTGATATCGCATTCGGCGTGATTTCCGGATTCGGCGCCGAAAGCTATTCGCTGGCGGTCGCGTTCATCCTGCGCCGACTGGCCACCCACTAACCCGAAGTATTACCACCCGGAGCGTCGCGTTCACCGCGTCGCTCCCCTGCAAGGGCGACTCCCATGGATTTGCGCAAGATCAAGAAACTGATCGATCTGCTTGAAGAATCAAATCTGGCCGAACTCGAGATCAAGGAGGGCGAGGAAATCGTCCGCCTGTCGCGATACCCGAAGAACATGACGCCAACCTACGCGGCCGCACCCGCCATTGCAGCGCCGGTCATGCAGGCCATCGCACCACCTGTTCCGGCAGCCACCAGCGGTGCGCCCGCCGCGCCGAGCGCGCCGGAGGGTCGTGACCTGCCCGCCGGTACGACCGTGCGCTCGCCGATGGTCGGCACGTTCTACATATCATCCAACCCGGATGCGCCGCCGTACGTCACGGTGGGCCAGAAGGTCCAGGTCGGCGACACCCTCGGCATCATCGAAGCGATGAAGATGTTCAATCAGATCGATGCGGAAATATCCGGCACCGTCGTCGCCATCCTCGCCGAAAGCGGACATCCGGTGGAATTCGACCAGCCGCTGTTTGTGATTGGCTGAAGAGCCGGGAATCGGGAATGGAGAATGGGGAATCGTTCAAGCGAGCTCATGAGCGACTCGAGGTTTGGCAGGACGCGATGAATTTGGTTGAGCTTGTATATGTCGCAACCGCAATCTTTCCTGTCGACGAACGATTCGGCTTGACCGCCCAACTTCGCCGTTCGGCGGTAAGCGTACCTTCCAATATCGCGGAAGGTGCAGCTCGACGCTCCACTCCCGAATATCAGCGCTTCCTCTCCATCGCACGCGGTTCGCTGTCAGAAATGTCCACCCAATTGCAAATCGCCGTACGCTTGACCTACATGGATGCAACACCCGAAATCGACAACTTGATTGATCGCGTTTTCGCCCGACTCACAGCGTTAATGAACGCCCTGAAAAAGCGTGGAGAATCATGATGCGAGCTTCAAAACCATTCCCCATTCCCTATTCCCGATTCCCATGCTAGACAAAGTCGTCATCGCCAATCGAGGCGAAATTGCGCTGCGGATCCTGCGCGCTTGCCATGTGCTTGGGATCAAGACGGTGGCCGTGCATTCGACGGTCGATCGCAATCTCAAGCATGTCGGCATGGCTGATGAATCGGTCTGTATCGGGCCGCCGCCGGCGGCTGAGAGTTACCTCAATGTGCCGGCGATCATTGCCGCGGCCGAGGTGACTGATGCCCAGGCGATTCATCCCGGTTATGGATTCCTTGCCGAGAACGCCGATTTCGCCGAGCGCGTCGAGCAATCGGGTTTCATCTTCATCGGCCCGCGCGCCGATACGATCCGCATGATGGGCGACAAGGTCGAAGCGATCCGCGCAATGAAGGCCGCGGGTGTGCCGTGCGTGCCGGGATCGGGCGGGCCGCTCGGTGACGACATTGCCGAAAACACGCGCATCGCGCGCGACATCGGCTATCCGGTCATCATCAAGGCGTCTGGTGGTGGGGGCGGCCGCGGCATGCGTGTCGTGCAAACCGAGGCGCATCTCGGCAACGCGATCTCGATGACCAAGAGCGAAGCCAAAGCCGCGTTCAGCAACGATCAGGTCTACATGGAGAAGTTCCTCGAGAACCCGCGCCATGTCGAGATCCAGGTCCTCGCCGATGGCCAGGGCAGCGCGGTTCATCTCGGCGAACGTGATTGCTCGATGCAGCGCCGCCACCAGAAGGTGGTCGAGGAAGCGCCCGCTCCGGGCATCAGCGAAGAACAACGTCAGGCGATCGGCAAGGTCTGCGTCGAGGCTTGCCTGCGTATCAATTATCGCGGCGCGGGCACCTTCGAGTTCCTCTACGAAGATGGCCGTTTTTACTTCATCGAAATGAACACACGCATCCAGGTCGAGCACCCGGTCACCGAGATGATCACCGGCATTGACCTGGTCCGCGAGCAACTTCTCATCGCGGCTGGCGAAAAACTTTCGTTCCGCCAGGAAGACGTGCGCATCACCGGTCATGCCATCGAATGCCGCATCAATGCCGAGGACCCGGAAACCTTCATGCCGAGTCCCGGCACCGTCAAACGCTTCCTCGCCGCTGGCGGCCCCGGCGTGCGCACCGATACCCATATCTATGACGGCTATCGCATTCCGCCAAACTACGATTCGATGATCGGCAAGCTGATCGTGCATGGCCGCGATCGTGAAACCGCCGTCGCACGCATGCGCCAGGCTCTGGCCGAAGTTGTCATCGAAGGCGTCAAGACCAACCTGCCGCTGCAGATGCGCATCCTCGCCGACGGCGGTTTTCAGGCCGGCGGCATGAATATCCACTATCTCGAAAAACGCATGGCCGAAGCCAAAGCCAAGGCGCTCGGACTGGAGTGATCGCGACCTGCTGCCAGTCGAACGTATGTAACTAGTGACTCGCATTCCGGGAGTGCTTCTTTGCTCCGGTGCTTTCCGAATCCCGCATCCCGAATCTCCAATCCCGGCTCCCCAATGATTGAACTCTCCCTGACCTTGCGCTCCGATCAGCAGGAAGCCGTCGAGACGGCGCTTGAGGATGTCGGCGCGCTCGCGGTCACCCTGCTTGATGCCGATGCCGATACCAGCAACGAGCAGGCAATCCTCGAGCCTGGCGTTGGCGAAACTCCGCTGTGGTCGCTGATCGTGCTGACCGCCTTGTTCGAGGCTGATATCGATCGCAGCGGCCTGCTGCATGTGCTCGGCGAGTTGCTGGCGGATCTCGAACCTGCGCAGATCACGTTTCGCGATGTTGCCGATCAGGACTGGACGCGCGTGTGGATGGATCAGTTCAAGCCGATGCAATTCGGCAAGCGCTTGTGGATTTATCCGTGGAATATCGAACCTCCGCAGGAAATTGACGTGGTGGGCCGCTCCAGCGCATCCTGCACCCACGGCACTAGCGCATCGATGCGCGTCGCCGTCCGTCTCGACCCCGGCCTCGCCTTCGGCACCGGCACGCATCCAACCACCGCGCTGTGCCTGGAATGGCTCGATCAAGCAGATCTCGCTGGCAAGAGCGTGCTCGACTACGGCTGCGGGTCCGGCGTGCTTGCCATCGCCGCGGCCCTGCTCGGTGCAAGCGACGTGGTTGCGATCGACAATGATCCGCAGGCGATCTTGGCCAGTCGCGACAATGCCGAACGCAATGGTGTTGCCGCATCAATCTCGCTGTTCCTGCCGGATGCCGATCCCGGTGCCACGGCCGACGTACTGGTCGCCAACATCCTCGCCGGCCCCTTGCATAGCCTTGCACCGGTCTTTGCCGCACGGCTCAAATCCGGGGGTGCGCTGGCTTTGTCGGGCATCCTCGTCGGTCAGCGCGATGAACTGCTTGAGCGCTACTCGGAGTGGTTCGAGGAGCTGTCCGCAACGGTTTGCGAAGATTGGGTACGCATCGACGGGCGACGGCGCTGATCACGTCTGCACGATAGAATGGCCGGCATGTACACCCAATGCCCGGAATGCCTGACCATCTTCAAGATCGGTGCCGCCGAGCTCGCCGCTGCGCACGGTTCGGTGCGCTGCTCGCATTGCAATGCCCTGTTCAATGCCCTGCCGAGTCTCAGTGAGCAATTGCCCGCCGAGCCGATTGGCAGGCTTGAACGGTGGCCAGAACACGCATCGCCGCCGCAGCTCGGACTACCGGTGTTTCGGCCACATCGGGGCGCGCAAGGAGCATTGTTTCTCGATCCCGATGATCGTCCGCGCGCGCATGAGCGCGCTAGCGGTCCGCCGCAATTCACGCGTTCGACTCGGCCTTCCGAAACGCGCAGCAACGGCATCTGGGTTTTTGGAAGTTTCGTCCTGCTGATGCTGCTCGGTGCCGAAATCGCCTGGGCCGAACGCAGCTTGTGGATCAACGATTCAAGCCTGCGTCCGTGGATTGTGGATACGTGCGCAAAAATCGGCTGCCAGGTTCCCTTGCGCAAAGACGATGATCTGCTGCAACTGGCATCGCGCGACATTCGACCGCACCCCTCGGTACCTGGCGCGTTGATCATCTCCGCCACGTTGCAGAATGCCGGAAAATTCGCCCAGCCATTCCCGGTCGTCGAAATCACGTTGTCGGATCTCGATGAACAGCGCATTGCCATGCGCCGCTT
>JBDTCQ010000111.1:0-2567 GCA_039923515.1 Dokdonella sp. | reverse complement strand
CGTTATCGAACGTGATGCCGAAGTTGAGCGTGAACTTGAAGGCGTGCGTGTTGCGCTTGATGAACTGGCGACAGCGCTCGATGCGCACGCCGAGCGCAGTCGTGGTTTGGCTGCCATGCATGAGCGTGCGATGGCGATGGCAGCGCGTCTCACCCATTTGTGCGATTCGGGTGCGCGTGATTCGGTGCACTGGTATGAGTTGAGCGCGCATGGATTTGCCCTGCATGCGACGCCGCTCGATCTCTCGCAACCGCTGCGCGAATTGCGCGAGCAGAGTCATGCGGCTTGGATCTTCACCTCGGCGACCTTGTCGATTGCAGGTCGATTCGATCATTTCGCGCGCCAGCTAGGACTTCACGATCCCCGCTCGGTTTGTCTGGACAGTCCCTTTGATTACGCCAAACAGGCGCTGGCTTATTTGCCGAAAGGTCTGCCCGAACCCAGTGCGCGAGACTACACCGAGAAGATGATCGAAGCGGTCTTGCCGGTGCTTGAGGCCTCGAAGGGTCGGGCCTTTCTGCTGTTCACATCACATCGTGCGCTTCGTGTCGCGGCCGAACTGCTTGAAGGGCGCGTGCCCTATCCGTTGTTCGTGCAGGGTTCTGCACCGCGACATCAGTTGCTCAGTGGATTTCGCGAATCCGGCAATGGCGTGCTGCTGGGTGCGGCGAGTTTCTGGGAAGGGGTCGATGTCGCCGGCGAAGCCCTCAGTGTCGTCGTCATCGACAAGCTGCCGTTCGCGGCACCGGATGATCCGGTGCTGGTCGCGCGGCTTGACGTGCTGCGCGAATCCGGCCTCAATCCGTTTGTTGAATGGCAGATCCCGAATGCCGTGATCGCGCTCAAGCAAGGCGCCGGTCGGCTCATTCGCGATATCAACGACCGCGGCGTGCTCGTGCTGTGCGATCCGCGCCTGAGTAGCAAGGGCTACGGGCGGATTTTTCTGGCCAGCTTGCCGCCGTTGCCACGTTCAGGCGAAATTGCGGATGTCCGGCGCTTTTTCGCCGACTGAACGAAACCCCGGGTGTATCGGTTATGGATCCCTCTGCAGGATGACCAAGACCAGGGCATCCGAGGGAATGCATCTCTCCACGCTCCCGCCATACGCGAACGAATGGCTCTGTGTCCGATTATTCACGATGCGCGAACGCGTCGGCTGTTTGATCGTCCTGATGGGCAGTGCTATAACACCATGTCCACGCAACAGCGTTCGTGGAGATCCGAACGGCGTGACGAACCAGCTTTCCCTCATTTTTCAGCAACCAATTCCCGGAGTTTGGCAATGGCGACATCAATACGAGTGACGACCCTGGCGGTCGTGATCGGCGCATGCCTTGGCGGCAGTGTCTGGACAAACAATGCGGTCGCTGCTGGAGTCGGCGAACAAACGGCCACTGCGGTCAATACCTACCTGATCCGGTTCACCGAGCCGGGTGCCCTCCACTATCAGGGCGGGATCGCAAACCTGCGTGCAACGGCGCCTGATCCGACCGCACGTGCGCACAAGTTCGATGCGAAGAGCGCGGATACAACGAATTACCGCAGCTTCCTGCGTGAGCGTCAGAAGGATCAGATCGCGGCAATGGCCTCGCTGATCGGACACCCGCTCGAAGTGACGCACAGCTATGAGATCACCGAAAGCGGGATTGCCGCGAAGCTGACTGCCAGTGAAGCGGCAAAGGTCGCCAGCGCGCCCGGCGTGGAGTCAGTCACGCAGGAAGAGATCTACCATCTTGATACGTATCGTGGCCCGACCTTCATTGGCGCCAATTCCGTGTGGGACCTCGCAATACCGGGTGGCGCCAAGAGTCGTGGCAAGGGGGTTGTGGTTGGCGTGCTCGACAGCGGCATCAACTCGACCCATCCCTCGTTCGCGGACGATGCGGCCTGCGGATTTGGACCGACCGACCACAAACTGCTCAGCGCAAGTGATTGCTCGACCTCAGCCGCCGGTGTCTGCAATGGTCCGACCCCGGAAGCGGATGGTTCCGGTCATGGCGTCCACACGGCCAGCACCGCCGCCGGAAACTCGGTGACCAATGCGGCCGTGCCATCGCCGAACCTGGTTGCACCTTACACGCAGATGTCGGGCGTGGCGCCGTGCGCCTCCCTGCGTACCTACAAGGTCTGCCCTGCGGATACTTGCCCGGGCGCCGCCATCACGGCAGGCATCCAGAATGCGATCATCGACGGGGTTGATGTCATCAACTTCTCGATTTCCGGCGGCACCAGTCCATGGAATGCTTCCGATGGTGATCGCAAGTTCCTTGATGCACTCAATGCGGATGTCATCGTTGCTGCGTCCGCAGGCAATACGAGCGCCTCGGTTACCAATCCGGTGGGCCAGGTCAATCACCGTGGTCCGTGGGTGATGACCGTTGCCGCCTCGACCCAGGACGTCAACATGGGCGCAGGCATTTCCGCGACAGGTCCCGGCACACCGCCAGCCAACACGCAGAATCTGTTGTCCGCACTCGGCAGCCATATTTCGGCGCCGGTTCCGTTCACCGACCTGCCGATTCGCGTATCCGCGACCAATCTGATCGGTTGTACGGCAGGCGGGGCTT
>JBDTCQ010000110.1:0-6102 GCA_039923515.1 Dokdonella sp. | reverse complement strand
GGGCACGTGGTAATCGGTGTCGCCCTCATGGCGCTCGATCCAGTGCGCAAGCTCCTCGAAATGCCCGGCGGGATAAGAGCACTTGTCGTTGATCGCGGCCAGCCGCTTCAGGTAAATCGGCAGGTCGATGCCAACCACGCGCGCACCATGGGAGGCGAGCACGTGCGACAGGCCATCTTCTCGCGCTGACCAGCCGCCAAGATCCGAAAGCAGCAGGATCGTGTCGCCCACCTTGGCGGGTGGTCGCTGCACATGCAACGCGCCAAACATTCCGTAGCTTGGTGAGTCGTTGGCGGCCTGGGCGCCCAGTGACGCAAGCAAAAACAGCATTGCCAACCCTGACCCACTCCATCGTTGCCTGGCGCGCATGAGTCTGGCTCTTGTTGAAACCGGCTATTGACCGCGACAACGGGATGGGAAGTTCCGCGACACGCTTCAGCGCGCCGCCATCAGGGCTTCAATCTCGTCGGCATCTTTTGGAACGCCGGCGGAAATCACTTCAGGATCGCCGCTGGTAACGACGACATCATCCTCGATACGGATGCCGATGCCACGAAAACGTGCCGGCACGCCCTTCATGTCCGGACTGATGTATATGCCGGGTTCCACGGTCACGACCATGCCGGGCTCAAGCTCGCGAAACTCACCGTCCACGCGATAGTCGCCGACATCATGCACATCGAGACCGAGCCAATGGCCGGTCTTGTGCATGTAGAAGCGACGGTAGGTCTGTGTTTCAAGATTGGACTTGAGGCTGCCCTTGAGCAGGCCGAGCTTGATCAGTCCCGCGGTGATCGCGCGCACCGCAGCCACGTGGTAGGCCTCGAAGGATCGACCGGGCCGCACCTCGTCGATCCCGGCAAGTTGGGCGGCCAGGACGATGTCGTAAAGCGCACGCTGCTCGGGCGAATAGCGGCCATTGACCGAAAACGTGCGCGTGATGTCGGAGGCGTAACAGGAATACTCGGCGCCCGCATCGATCAGGAGCAGGTCGCCATCGCGCAGGGGCGCATTGTTGGCGCGATAGTGCAGCACGCAAGCGTTCGCACCACCGCCGACGATCGGCTCGTAGCTCGGCACGGCGCCGTGCTTGCGAAAGGTATGCAGCAGTTCCGCTTCAACCTCATGCTCATTCATGCCCGGGCGCGTTGCACGCATGGCGCGTCGGTGCGCCTCGGCGGCGATCTGCGCTGACTTGCGCATCAGACGCAACTCGGAACGCGATTTGTACAGACGCAAGTCATGCAGCAGGTGTGACAGGGCGACGAACTCGTGTGGCGGTTTGGCACCCTGGCGGATGTTCGAGCGCACCCGATTGACCCAGCCCATCAGAACCAGATCAAAATCGGTATCACGGCCGAAGTGGTAGTAGACGCGCGTGCGGCCCTCGATCAGACCCGGCAGGATGTCGTCGATGTCCTCAATCGGAAATGCGTCGTCCATGCCGTAATCGGACACCGCACCTTCCTGGCCGGCGCGATGACCATCCCATTGCTCACGCGCAGGATCGCGCTCGCGGCAGAACAGGATGACCTCGCCCTGTGCTCGTCCGGGCACGAGCGCCAACACAGAGTCGGGTTCGCCAAAGCCGGTCAGATAATGAAAATCGCTGTCCTGCCGAAACGCATAATGGGCGTCGTTGTTGCGCAGGCGCTCGGCGGCGGAAGGCACAATCACGATCGCATCGCGACCAGCCATGCGCATCAACTGCTTGCGCCGACGGATGAATTCCTTGCTCTCGATCATCAGTGCAGGCGCCGGCTGGAGGGTGCAGAGGTCGCGTCCTGCGATGCTCCGGGATCGAGCTCGCTGCACAACAGCAAGACACCCACGCGAACGAATTCGAGCACCTCGGCCAGCGCCGCCTCGTCCTCCTCGCTTCCGGTGTACTGAAGGTTGGAAGCCGCGATATTGCTGAAATCCTGCACGATCTCACGTGCATCCGCGGACATGCCGTCACCCAGGCGGCCAGCTCCGGCGAGGCCAACGCCGCCCAGAAAGCCCCGGCACCAGTCAACCAGCGCTTCAGCACGCATACCCAAGGCAACCTCGTCAGTCGGCATCAAGGGCTCAAACGCGAATTCGGCATCGTCAAGCTGTTGCCGACAAACGCGATACAGCTGCGGGAATATTTCATCGCCACGGCCCGCGTCAAGATCAAAGGCCAAGGCGTCGATCCAGCCCTCGGCCGTGGTCTTGCCGCCGGCACAGAGGTAGCCGGTCAGAGAACCATGCAGATCACTGGCATTGATGCCGGCCTGCAACCGGTCCAGGGTTTCGGAAAGTTCTCGATGGCTGATCGGGATTGCTGACATTCGTCGGAAGGGCGCTTTTGAATGGGGAATTGTAGCGTGCATCCGCCCAGCGCAGGTTTCAAGCAGGGTCGTCGACCGCGCTCCTGCGCCTGCCTTCCTGCACATGGCGCGGTCGAGCGCGATTGCCTACACTGGATCTTGGGCGCGACTGCGCCGACAGGGAGATTCGCGCAGGATCATGAGGGCGCAACCGTCATTGCGGCGACACCGGGCTGGCCGTGCTGCGTGCTGGCTGGTTGCAGTCGTGATGATGGCAACCTGCCTTTCGGGTTTGGCGATCGAGCGTGAGTTCTACTTCGATCGCCTCGATGACCAGAACGGACTTCTGCAAAACACGGTGCTTTCATTGCTGCAAGGCAGTGACGGAACCATCTGGATCGGCACCCAGGGCGCCTTGCACCAGTTCGACGGTTATCGCTTCCGCATTTTTGAACACAATGCCGATGATCCCGACAGCCTGCCCGACAGCGCCATCTCGGCGTTGGCGGAAACGGCGGATGGGCACCTTTGGATAGGCAGCAGTGCCGGCGGTGTCAGCCGATTTGATCCCGCTACAGGCCACTTTGCTTCGTTTTCACTGCCGGCGGATGCTTTCAACCGCAATGCCCGCGAGACCATCAAGGCTTTGCGCCTCGATCCTTCGCGCGGTTTGTGGATCGGTAGTCGTGGCGGACTGGATCTGCTCAGTGCCGAGGGCAACGGGCGCGAACATTACGCACCTGCCGCCGAAGGCCCGGCGGTTGGTGCCGTCAGTGATCTGCAGCTCGCCAGCAGCGGTGATCTGTGGGTAACCAGCAGCTCGGGGCTTTGGCGCGTTGATCACGGCACCAGCCTCATCCACCGCGTCGGCATAGAGACCTTGGGCGAGGTTTCGAGCGTCTTCGAGGACAGGCGCCACGTCGTTTACATCGGCACATCCGCCGGATTGTCACGGGTCGATCCGGCCAGCGGTGAAACGCATCTGGAGTGGCCAAGTGAGCACGGCGCAACCATCGACGCCATCGTCGAAGACAAGGCCGGCAAGCTCTGGCTGGCGGTCAGCGGACAGGGTCTGGTCATCCTTTCCGTGGACACCGGTGAATTCCGCTGGATCCGACCGCAGGGCGATCTCAAGGGAGGACTGCCCCAGGCCGAAATAACGCGGTTGATGATCGATCAATCGGGCTTGCTCTGGATCGGCAGCAATGCGGCGGGGCTGAGCAAGGTCGACCCATCCGGAGCGGCATTCCGACTCATCGCCGATTTCAATCCACAGCGCAATCAGGGGACGACCAACAATATCCGCTCCCTGCTCGAGGACGGCCATGACCGCCTTTGGCTGGGTACCGATGGCGACGGCCTGAAAGTCTATGATCGCGCCTCTGACCACTTCAGCTACTACGACCGCACCATCGCCGAGGCTTTTTCCGCGCCATTCCCCGGCCTGATCCAAGTCGAGTCACTCGCCGAAGATGCCGCCGGAAAGATCTGGTTTGCGAGCAACCTGGGTATCGGCACGCTCGATCCGGGCAACGGCAGGATCACGGTCTTGCCTGCCGATCCAATCGCTCCGGGCACGGACAACGATCCCCATCGACGCGCCCTGATCATCAGCCGTGATGGCGCCATCTGGTTTGCCGGCCGCGATGTGGGCGTGGTCCGCTACGATCCGCAGAGCGGCAAGCGACGGGGCTGGCAACATCGCGACGGGGATCTGTCGAGCTTGACCCACAACCAGGTCCTGGCGCTTTACGAAGACCGTTCCGGACACATCTGGGCAGGCACCGTTGACGGACTCAACCTGATTGATCCGGCCAGCGATGTCGTGCGTACATTTCGGCATGAGCGCGACAACCCGCATTCTCTGTCGAGCGATGTCATCCGCGTCATCCATGAAAGTGCTGATGGCAAAATCTGGATCGGAACCCACGGCGGCCTCAACCAGCTTGCCGAACTGGGCCCCGGGTCGGCGCGGTTCGAGCGCACGCTCAAGCAGGATGGACTCCCCGATGCGACCGTCTACGGAATCCTCGAGGGTTCCCTGCACCGCCTCTGGATCAGCTCAAATCGCGGCATTGCCGCGCTGGATCCAGCGACCCGTTCGATCCACAGCTTTTCACTTCGTGACGGGCTGCAAGCCCAGGAATTCAATGGCGGCGCATTCCTTCGGCTGCGCGACGGGGAACTTGCATTCGGTGGTATCAACGGCCTCAATCTGGTCTCACCGGGAACCATTTCGGTCAGCCACTTCGCCGCGCCGGTCGTGGTCAGCGACGTGCGTATTGGCAACGATCCGGTCCACAACTATCAATCCGGACGCCCGGTACAGATGGCGCAAGCCGATCGGATCGTCCAATTCAACTTTGCCGCTCTCGACTTCACCGCGCCAGAGCGCAACCAGTTTCGTTACCGGCTGGAAGGTTTCGACGATGACTGGGTCGATGCCGGCACGCGACATGAGGCGACCTACACCCGACTCGATCCCGGCCAGTACGTGTTCCGGGTACTCGCCAGCAATCACGATGGATTCTGGAATGAAACCGGTGCATCCGTGCCGCTGCTGGTCACTCCGGCTTGGTGGAACAGCGGATTGATGAAGGCAATCTATGCCGCCATCGGCTTGCTCGTGGCCCTCGCCCTGTGGCTGGCAGTGCGCCGCAAGCGCCGCGAGCAACGCCTGCATGCGCTCGAACTGCAGGATCGCGAAGGCCGACTGCGCCTGGCGCTGTGGGGTTCCAGTGACGAGTTCTGGGACCTCGATATGGACAGCGGCGTGCTGATCCGTCTCAGCGCAACCCGGGCGCAAGGCAATCAGCGTGAAGAAATCCACTCGGTCTACGACTGGGTCAGGGAAAACATCCATCCCGATGACCAGCGCCTGATCGCGCAAAGGCTTGATGACCACATCAACAACCGTTCCCCCCAGTTCGAATCCGAACAACGCGTCCGCGTCGGCAATGGCCGATGGATCTGGGTCCTGGTGCGCGGAAAGATTGTCGAGCGCAGTGACGAGGGTCGCCCGCTGCGCATCTGCGGCACCGCACGCAACATCACCGCATCGCGTGAGGCCGATCGCGAGCGCCGCATCGTCCAGGAAGTGATTAGCAGCATGCGCGAAGGGGTCACGGTGTGCGACCTCGATTTCAATTTCGTCTCGGTCAATCCAGCCTTCACCCGCATCACCGGCTGGCAGGCGCATGAGGTAGTCGGGCGCAATGTTTCGCTGCTTAACTGCGCCCAGCATTCGGCAGAGCATTACCAGAACATGCGCGACTCGATCATGCGCGAAGGCCTCTGGCGAGGTGAGCTCTGGCAACGGCGCAAGGATGGGGAGGAGTTCCTGTCCTGGTTGCAGAGTTCCGAAGTGCGTGATGCCCACGGACAGCGCACCCATTTCGTGGGTGTGCTGACCGACATCACCGAGCGCAAACGCAACGAACAGGAACTGCGCTATCTGGCCAACTACGACACCTTGACCGGCCTGCCCAATCGCACCCTCCTGTCCGAGCGACTCGGCCATGCGGTAATCCGCGCCCGCCGCGGTGGACACAAGGTGGCGGTTCTGTTCCTTGATCTGGACCGCTTCAAGCATGTCAACGATTCGATGGGTCACGCCGCCGGCGACCGCATGCTGAAAGCCGCCGGCAGCCGCTTGCGCGACAACATCCGCGATGGCGATACGGTCGCGCGCATCGGTGGTGATGAGTTCACGGTCATCCTCGAAGAGTTGACTGACGGCATCGAGGCCGAGCGCGTCGCCCAGAAATTGATCAGTGCGTTCGAAAAACCGCTGGAACTCAACGACGGC
>JBDTCQ010000109.1:0-11758 GCA_039923515.1 Dokdonella sp. | reverse complement strand
GGCTGCGGCGTGGTTGTTGCTAAACGCCGCACTGCTGTGGATCTATTACCACCCGGCGCTCAAGCCGCTGGTCGGCGACGAGTTCGACTACAACCGGCGCGCACTGGCCTTGCTGGCCGGACAGCCGATGCCGGAACTGTTCATCTGGCCACCCGGGCAAACCTGGTTCATCGCGGCGGTCTACGCCGTTTTCGGCAGCCATGTGCTGGCCGTGCAACTGGTCCAGATCGGATTGCTGGCCGCTTGCGCAGCCCTGCTCGCGCGCCTCTGGAAGCGCGTCGATGGGTCGCGCGCCGCCCTGCTTGCGGCGGGCTTGTTCCTGCTCAATCCAGGCACGCTCGCCTATGCCCACTGGTTGTGGCCTGAGGTCACTTATCTGACCTGTCTGCTGGGCGCCCTGGTGCTGCTGCTGACCTTCACGGCACGCCCCCGCCTACGCGCTTTTCTGGCCGGCCTGCTGGTAGGCCTGGCGGTACTGTTCAAGAGCCTGCTCGGCGGCTTTTGGCCGATCTTCCTGCTCTTTTTCCTTTCGCGCAAGGAGCGTCGCCTTTCATTCGCCGGGTTGTCAGCAGTGGCGTTTGGCGCGGGCCTGCTGTTGGCCACGCTACCCTCATTATGGAAAGGCGTGACCGAAACCGGGCGTCCGCTGATTGCCGACAGCTCCATGTACAACCTTCATGTCGGCATTCTCGACCGCAGCCGCAGTGACTACATCAATGAAGCGGGCCTGCCGGCACTGACTGCTTTTATCGACAGCGCTTCGACTCCGCAGCAACGCAATGCGATCTATGCCGAGAAGGTGAAATCGCTGATCGCCGAGCGCGGCTTGTTCCAGGTGCTCGGCGAGCAACTTGGCACGCAGTATTTCCGCTTGTTCAATGCCAAAACCCTGCTCGTCTCGCAGATGCCGGGGCCGGTCTGCTCGGGCCACCTGGGTGCGTATGGCGAGAGTGCCATGCTTCCCGCGCTCAAATGGCTGGCTGGCTGGAGCCACAGCCTGACCCTGCTTCTGTGCGCTTTCGGCCTGGCCACATGGCGTCGCTGGACCCGGCCGCTGGTGATTTTCTGCGCAATCTATCTCGGCTACCAGCTCACGCTGTTTCTTGGCCTGCATGTAATGGAACGCTATTTCTTTCAGATGCAGCCGATCTTGTGCGGATTCGCCGGCAGCTTCCTGGCCGCGCTGATCGATCGCGGAACCCTGCCGTCGGCGCTTGCCTTCACGCGTGGACGCTGCCTGTTTGGCAGCCTGCTCGCCGTGCTGTTGCTCGGACTGGCGTGGCTGGGGCCGGTGCTGGATGGCACCTGCCACTGATCGAAGCCCGCCACAAAACCCGATCACCGCGCTGATCCGGTATCCTCGCCATCCCTCGTGATCCTCATTGTCATGCACCATCACCTGCTTGAACTGATCCGCTTCAGCACCTACGCCGAATTGCGCGCCGAGCGCGAACGCAGCTACCTCGGACTGATCTGGTGGGTGGCCGAGCCGGCCATGATGATGGCCGCATTCTGGCTGGTCTTTGACGTGATCCTGAAGACTGGCGGGCCTGATTATGTGCCCTTCCTGCTGGTTGGCCTGACCCTCTGGCAATGGATGAAATCCTGCATCACGCATGGCGGCTATGCAATCTGGGGCAACCTGGGCCTGATCCGCCAGGTGCGCATCCCGGTGTTGGTATTCCCGCTCGTGCAGATATTTGCCGACACGATCAAGTTCCTTTACATCTTCGCGTTGCTGCTGGTGATCCTGTGGGTCGCCGGATTTCCGCCGAACATCACCTATCTGGCGCTGCCCGCCGTCTTTGCCGTGACCCTGCTGTTTTCCGCTGGAGGCGGATTCCTGATGGCGGCCGTGATCCCGCTGATCCCGGACCTGCGCTTCGTCATCGAGCAGATCCTGACCGTGGTCATGTTTCTCTCCGGCGTCGTCTTTGCGCTCGACGCAGTTCCGCCGTCGCTCAAGGAGTGGTTTGCCCTGAATCCGGTGGTGACCCTGCTCGATGCGACGCGCGGCATCCTCATGCACTCCCAATGGCCGGACTGGATCGCCCTGCTCAAGGTCAGTCTCATTTCGGTGGTTATCTGCGCACTCGGAATCGGCGTGGTCTTGCGCCTCGCGCCGCGCTATCCGAAGCTGGCGGCATGATGGATCAGCCACTCATCGAGCTCGAACACGTCGGCGTCGCCTTCAGCGCGCAGCGTCGTGTCGGCAGCGGAAAATTCTGGGCACTGGAAGATGTCAGCCTGCGCCTCAGGCAAGGCGAACGCCTCGGCATCATTGGCCGCAACGGCGCCGGCAAGAGCACCTTGCTGCGCGTGATTGCCGGCATTCTTGCGCCCGATCGCGGCAGCATGCGTCGACGTACGCTGTCCTGCCAGTTGCTCTCACTGAGCGTCGGTTTCACCCCGTATCTCTCCGGGCGCGACAACGCGATTCTTTCAGGTCTGATGATCGGCTTGCGTCAGCGCGACATTGTCTCGCGCCTGCCGGCCATCAAGGAGTTCTCCGAACTCGGCGATTTCTTCGACCAACCGATTGCCACATATTCCTCGGGCATGCTCATGCGCCTTGGCTTCTCGGTGGCCATGCAGGCCGAACCCGATGTGTTGCTGATCGATGAAGTGCTCGCGGTCGGCGACGCCGAGTTCCAGGAGAAATCCGGCAGCGCACTGCGCGAACGCATGCGTCAGGGCCACACCGTTGTCCTCGTCAGCCATGACGAAACGCAGGTTGCGACCCTGTGCGATCGCCTGCTATGGGTCGAGCATGGCAAGAGCGTGTGCGAAGGCAGCCGCGACGAGGTGTTTGCTGCCTATCACGCGCAACAGGTTGAAGTCAGCGAGCCGTCATGAACCGGGAAGAAACCGGCAATCTGTTCGCACTCGCCAGACGCATGGAAAGCACGCCGCGGCATGTACTCATCCGCGCCGCATGCATGGCCGAGCACGAAATGACCGACGTGGGCGAAATCCTCCAGCGCATCCGCCAGACCGGTGTGCGCTACTGCCCGCTCGTCGATGGCTGCGCCAACCTGCTGCTGACCCCGGTGGCCAGCTATGCGCATGACACACTCGACAATGCCCTTGAACTGCTTTGGCAGGATACCCGGGCAGGCGAGTGATGCGTGGAGCGGCCCTCATCATCCTGGCCTGGAACCAGTGGACGCTGACCCGCCGCTGCCTCGACAGCCTGCTTGCACAAGACCTCGATGAAGCCGAGGTCATCGTCGTCGACAACGGTTCCGAGGACGAAACCGCCGAGGGTTTGAACGCTTACGCTGAACGCGTCCGCGTCGTGCGACTGCCGGCGAATCTTGGCTTCGTGCGTGGCATGAACGTCGGTATCGCCGCCGCGCGTCCGGATGACGATGTCGTCCTGCTCAACAACGATCTCATTTTCTCTCAACGCGACTGGATCAACAGACTGCGTGATGCGGCTTATGCCGCTGCCGACCATGGCATTGTCGGCTGCCGCATGCTCGGTCCGGAACCCGGCCAACTGCTGTTCCACCTCGGCGGCTTCATCGAACCGGAACTGCTCTGGGGCCAGCAGACCGAATCAGGCCAGCAGGAAACCGATGTCGGTCAATTTCCGCGCACACGACGGGTGCAGGGCATCGCGTTTGCGCTCGCCTATATCCGTCGCGATTGTCTCGATCGCATCGGCGGGCTGGATGAGATCTTCCACAGCTATTTCGAAGATACCGACTACTGCCTGCGCGCAGCCGACGCCGGAATTGCCAGCGTCGTCGCCGGTGCGGTCACCCTGCGTCACGATCAGCACGGATCGACCCGGGATGATGGCGGTTTCCGCGAACGCTTGTGGAAGGACAGCCGCGCCCGCTTTGCCGAACGCTGGCAGCAGCGCCTGATCGATCGCTATCGAGGCAGCGTACTCTGGCAGGGACTTACTCGCTTGCCAAACGCCTACGGGCAATTGACCCGCGGACTGCTCTGGCGCCTCGATGCGCGCGGCTTGCGCATGGCTTTTTCCTCCGTCTCGCCGGAGCTCCTCGAAGGCAACGACTTTCGCCTTGAGCTGGCCGCGCGACGCATGTTGCACTCGTTTCCGGATGTCGCCCTGGTGTGTGCACCGGGTCAAGCGAAAACGCCCGCGCGCGGGCGCTATCGCGTGGCGATCGCATTCTCCGAATGGCGGCAACCGCCCCCAGACTGGGCCAGCTACTACAAGGATTTCGATCTGCTGCTGGCGCCCGATGCGTTCCAGGCCGAGGCCTATCGGGCCGCAGGCATCGACACGCCAATCGAAATCCTGCCGCTCGGCGTCGATCGCGAATACTGCCACCCGCACGTACCTGCGCTACGCCATCCAGGCGGACATTTCGTTTTTCTCGGCGTCGTCGAGTCACTTGATCGCGATGCGCCCGAGCTGATCGTCGAGGCGTTTCGGCGCAGCTTCCGTGCCGACGAAGCGGTCGAGCTGGTTGTCTACATCTGCCCGGGCAATGACGAAAGCGCGATCCGCGAAGTTCTTGAAAGTGCACTGACCCGGACCAGCGGCGCGCGCGTTCGGCTGATGTTCGGCTGGGGATTTCCGGGATACGAACGCGCCCAGTTGCTGACTTCCGCAGACGCCTACGTCAGCGCACGTCGGGGTGCCGGCTGGGATCCGACCGTGCGCGCGGCTATCGCGTGTGGTCGTGTGGTCATTGCACCGGCCTACGGTAGCCAGCAAGCGCTCGTGCAGGAATGGGGCCTGCCCATCGAACTGGCCGGCGAAGTGGAAGATCCGGGCGAACCTGGCAGCCTGTGGGCGGATCCCGATCGGGATGCCCTGGCCTGGCGCATGCGCGATGTCTTCAGTCACCGCGAGGAAACCGTCGCCACTGCCCTCGCTCGCGCCGCGGAATATTCCGGCTCCAACCACTTGGATCTCAGCGCCGATCGCCTCAGTGAAATGCTCGCGGGGGGATCGACACTGCTTGCGCAAGCGCCGCGGGTACGCGCGCACCAACCGCGCGATCTCGATCGACCCGCGGCTGGTCAGATCATCGTGCTCGGCATGCACCGTTCGGGGACTTCAGGCATTGGCGGTTTGCTCACCCTGTTCGGCGTCTGGCCCGGACCCGAGGAATTGCTCCTGCGTGGCCCGGATAATCCGCGTGGCCATTTTGAGCACGGTGAAATCCACATGGCCTGTCTGCGCCGCCTGCAAGCCGCAGGCGGCGACTGGAAGACACCGGCCGCGGATGCGCCGGCCACGGCGGTCGATGCATTTCGCCGCGAAGTGGCAGCGGTCCTCGAAACCCTGGAGCCGCGACGCCCCTGGTTCATCAAGGAACCACGCTTGTGCCTGCTCGTCCGCGAGCTGCTGCCCTTGCTGACTCGGCCGGTCTTCGTTCATGTCGTACGCAATCCGGTTGACGTAGCCGGCTCGCTGCAGCGTCGTGACGCGATGTCAGCCCCGCAGGCGCTCGCACTCTGGGAAATTTACACGCGTGAAGCCTTTGCCGGCAGCGCGGGCTGGCCACGCATCGTCGTCGACTACACCGCCCTGCTTGACGATCCTGTCGCTACGGCCAATGCCTTCTTCAATGACCTCGAGCGTTTCGGCATCAAGGGACTTACGCGACCGGAACCTTCGAGCATCGCCGGCTGGATCGAACCAGCTGGGCAGAAATCCGACGACACCGGCATTGTGCTCAGTCCAGAACAAACCCTTCTGCAGGCCATGATCGCCAATCGCAGCATTCTTGCTGATGGCGCTGATTCGACTGGCGCTCCGGGCTGATCGGTCCGGTCTGGATCAGTTCGAGGAGTGATCCCGCGCTGCAGTAGGCGCTTTACGGCTTTGATAGCGCGTTCCAAGCAAGTGATCCCACAACGGCGTGGTCACGCCAAAATTGGCATCGGCATGATGATGATGGACATGGTGGCTGGCAGCCCATCGGCGCAGCCATGGCTGACGAAAGCGTATCGCGTGGATGGCGAAATGACTCAGTCCGTAACTGACATAGCCAAACGCAATGGTTCCACCGAGCAGGCAGGCAAGACTGGCCGGCATGGCCAAGGCAAACATCAAGGTCAGGCCAATCAGGATCGCCGAAGGCAGGAAGAACGGCAGGGCGTCGTAACCCCGCGGATCAACATGATGGGCGTCATGACCGCGCCGATACATTGAATCTGGTCCATGGAAGATCCAGCGGTGGAACAGGTACTCGATGAAGCTGAAGGCAACCAGGCCAGCCAGCACGGTAGTGAATGCAGCCAACCACGACCCTTGATGACGGCCGGCACCGGTGGAAAGCAAGGCAATCGCCAGGCTGCCGGTGAACGCAAACTCGAGCCAGTAATTGAAGCGCGTCGCGGACATCCGGATGATGCCGTCGAGCGTCGCCGATGCGAACCCGCGCAGGGCAACCCAAAGCTGTGCGGCGCACGCCGGGAATGGGTTTCTTCGAAAATCGTTCAAGGAAGTTCCAGCACCAAGTCAGGGCAGCGCGTCAGTGCGCGGCGCGACACATTGTGGCAAACGCGCGCCAGAATTGCTTTGATTCGCCGGTGACAGCTCAGATCCTTCTTTCGAATCACTCCCTAATGCGGCCTCGTGCGACAAATTGCCTCACTCGCGGAGAGCAAGCCCAGTCTGAAAACCCGCTTGCTGTCCTTGCATGGGTATAACACCCGCTGGACATGATTCCACAACGCTCATGCCATGAAATTTCGACCCTGTTTTCGGGTTGCTTCGCAACGCCACGAGCGCCCGCAGGCTCATTTAACCTTACTTTGCATTGAAGCCGCGGGAAAAGGTCGACCTGGCGCCCCTGGGTCTGGCAGTCTCCGATTTCAGGCGATTGCGTCCGCAGGCCTGAAAGTTGCAAGAGAACCAGCGAATTCGCTCAAAAATCCGGATGGTCACGAAGGTGGTTGAAGCAAAACCCCGATGGCAGCGTGCGCGATGGAATGCGATCGCACAACGGCTATTCAGTATATTTTGCGCAATATCTATTTGCCTCACGAGTGTGGCGCATGCCGCCAGCTTGGCGGCACCTCCTGCACTGCGTGATTACGCAGTCGATCGCTGGACAACAGCCGACGGCTTGTCACACAACTCGATTCGAGCCATGGCGCAATCACCCGACGACTACCTGTGGTTCGGTACCTGGGAAGGCGTGGTCAGATACAACGGTCGGGAGTTTGTCGTGCTCGATCGCGCCAGCGGAGCCGGTCTGCTCGACAATGCCATCGGCGCCCTGTACCGGGATCCCTCCGGCAGACTGTGGATCGGTGATTCGCGCGGCAACGTGGGCCGTCGCGAAGCCGACGGCACGTTCAAGTTCTGGCCGCGCCCGCTCGATGTTCCGGAGGTCCTCATCCACTCGATGAGCATGGATCGGCAGGGCCGCCTGTGGTTGCTTTACGAGGGCAAGGGGCTCAGCTATCTGAGCGCGGACGGTGAATATCATCATTTGCCGATGACGCCGGATTCGCCCATGCGCATGGCGAATTTCCGCATGGTCATCGACGATCAAGAGCGGATCTGGATCGGCAGCTATGCGGGACTCGTCTATCAGGACATCGATGGCGACGGCCTCGCCCACCACGCAGCGGATGATTTCCAGTTGCCGGCGGGCCTCGCCTGGCCGTATCAGGCACCCGACGGCAGCCTCTGGATTGCCGCCGAAGACACCCTCTTGCATATGGAGAATGGAAAGCCGCAGCTCAAAACCCGAATGCCGGAGAACGGACGCCTGACTGCGATGCTGCAAGATCGCAACGGCCAGTTGTGGCTTGGCACCGAGAATCTCGGATTGTTTCGCCTGACGGATCGCTACGGACTTGAGCGCATGCAGGCCGATCTGGAGCTACCCGGTGGGCGCATCACCGAAATCCTCGAAGACACTGAAGGCAGTATCTGGGTCGGCACCAACGGTGGCCTGTTCAGGTTGCGCGAAACCTTGTTCAGCAACTTTGGCAAGCAGGACGGACTGAGCGCGGACTACATCCGCACGGTCATGGAGGATCGCCGTGGTCGTTTGTGGATCGGCTCCTCCGGGGGGCTTGACCGGATGGATCCCGATGGCTCCATCAAGGCGGTGGCGCTGCCCTCGGCCAGCGGCAATTCGATATCGGTATTGAGCCTCGCCGAAGACGCCAAAGGCGGCATGTGGGTCGGTACCTACGCCGATGGCCTGTATCGGCTCGACGTCAACGGCGAGATCCAGCACTTCAGCAAAGACAATGGCCTGCCGGCGGGCAACCTGCGCGCCATCGCGGTTGATGCGGAAGGTGTGATCTGGCTCGGCACCCAGCTCGGTGTCGCCCGACTGCAAGGCGACCATGCGCGCATGCTTGAAGGCGAAAATGCTCCGGCCGTTCTGACCACCGCATTGGACAGTCAGCCCGGCGAATTGTGGATCGGAACGATTGAAGGCGTGCGCGTGGTCCGTGGCACCCAGATCCAGCGTATCGACCTCGCCGATCTCGGCGGCGCAAGGACGGTGTTCGGGTTTCGCCGGCTCGGCAGCGACATGTGGATTGTTTCTGATCGTGGACTGTATCGCTATCGGGATGGAGCGCTGGCCCGAGTCGGTCTGGAACAGGGAATGCCGGTCGATGCCGTGTTCGAGATGGTGCCGGATAAATCGGGCAACATCTGGATCACCAGCAATCGTGGCGTGCTACGCACCACCCAAGCCGCGCTCGACGCGGTTGCCGACGGGCGCAGCGCACGCATCGAGGTCCAGCGCTACAACGAAATGGACGGCATGAACAGCGCGCAGGCGAATGGCGGCACCACTCCCGCTGCCTGGCTACGCCGCGACAACACGCTGTGGATAGCCACCGCGCTGGGATTGAGCTCGGTCGATCCGCAACGATTGGCGAACATGGCCAGCCCCCTGCCGCCACCTACCGTCATCGAAAGCATTGCCGTGGAAGGCAAGCCGCTGTCACTTGCCTCGCTCGACCAGCCCATCTCCGTCCCTGGCGGCAAACGATTGACCGTCAGCTACGTCGGCATGAGTTTCCTGTTGCCGAAACGCATTGAATATCGCACCCGCCTTGAGGGTCTCGAGGACGCCTGGGTTGAGCGCGGCCAGCAACGCAGCGTGGAATTTTTCGGTCTGCCGCCGGGCGACTATGGTTTGCGTATCGCCGCCGCGCATCCGGGTGGCGCATGGGGCAGCAAGGAAGCCCTGTGGCGATTCCATATCGAGCCGTTCTGGTGGCAGCGCGTCAGCGTCCGCGTTCTGGCTGCGCTGCTTGTGCTGCTCGCTCTGTTCGCTCTTTACCGCTACAGGGTTGCTCGCTACGAGGCCCGTAATCTCAAACTGACCCATCTGGTCGACCAGCGCACCGGAGACCTGCGGCAACAGACTGAGCGCCTGCTCCAAGCCGACGAGGAGAAATCCCGGTTGCTGCGCCAATTGCGCGAGCAATCGGAAGGCTTTGAGCGACAGGCGCGGGAGGACGTGGTCACCGGTCTGCCCAACCGCCGCGCTTTCAATCTTGCGCTCAGCCATGCCCTCGAAGTCGGCCGCCGTGACCGCCGTCCGCTGACCGTGGCCATGCTTGACATCGACCATTTCAAATCGGTCAACGACAACCACTCGCATCTGATCGGCGATACCGTGCTGCGTGAGGTCGGACAAATGCTGCGCGATACCAGCCGCGCCTCCGACATTGCCGCGCGAGTGGGTGGCGAGGAATTCGCTTTGCTCTTCCACGACACCACTCTGGAGCAGGCGCAAATGACCTGCGAACGGCTTCGTCAGCGCTTCCACGAACAACACAACTGGGCAGGCGTGACCGGCTTGCAGATAAGCTTCAGTGGCGGATTGGTGCAATGGAAAGGTGAGCCGGAATCCGAGCAGGTCATGCTGCAGCGTGCCGATGATGCGCTCTACCAAGCCAAGCAGAACGGCCGCGATCGCATTTGCATCGGCTGATCCAGCGCATTGCCCGACATTTGGCGGGGTCACGCTTCCGTGCAGCACTGACTCTTCGTTTCTGCCCACAATCCGAACCCGCCCCACGCGCGATTCCGGCATCCCGCAGACGTTCTTGGCAGGGTGATAACATCGCCGGCACCGTTACGCAGCCTGCTTGCCGACCATGAGCGATAGCGAGAATTCGCCTGCTTCAAGGCTATCCCGGGACACGACACCCACCTGGGAAATGGAGCTGCTGATCTCAGGGGTCACCGTGTTTGCGCTGTTGCAACTGCCAGGCGCAATGGATCACGCGTATCTGGGCCTGCTCCCCAAGCTCGATCAGGATTGGGACACCCTGTGCCGATTGCTGTTCACCTACAGCAAGATGGGCGTGTTGATCCTGTCTGCCGCGTTTGTGCTGCACCTGACCCTTCGCGCGTACTGGATTGCCCTCGTCGGCATGAACTCGATTTATCCCGACGGTGTGAATTGGGATCGCCTCAAGGTCGGACTGATCCAGCGCCGATTGATTGAAGACCACGGCATCAGCATGCTCGATCGCATCGAAACGGCCGACAACCGCGCCAGCATCGTGTTCGCGCTCGGCATCACAATGACCTTGGTCATGGTTGGCCTGGTATTGGTCGTTTCCGTTGGCTTCGTCGTTTCGGCGCTATTGGCATGGCTGCTTGGCTGGAAATGGTTGTTTCCCGATGGCGGCGTGCTGCTGCTCGGGATCGTGGCCATGCCTTACGCGATCGCCTACTTTGTTGATCGGGGCATTGGCAAACGCTTGTCGAACGAGGGCGTGACCGCACGCGCTCTCAGAGTTGTGTTCCGCGCCTCCGCGCGGATCGGATTGGGTGGCGACTCGAACCCGACGATAAAGCTTCTGCAGAGCCATGTCGGTGAGCGCAAGGTGTCTGCAGCGACGTTCGTGGCGATACTCGTGGTGGCGTCGTTCGTTACGGGTCAGTTGCTCCTGCAGCAAAACAACATCGCCTTCGGGGCGTACGCTGACTGGCCTGATGCCGAGCCTGGCGCGCCCAACTCGGTAAGCGACCAGCACTATCGCGATCAGGCATCGCCGACCAATGCCTTGCTGCCTACGATCGAGAGCATGTTTCCCGGTTCGGATTTTCTGAGCCTGATCGTGCCGTTCAATCCCAAGCGTCACCCTGCCCTGCTCGCAGAAGCCTGTCCGGCCGTCTGGCATGCTGAAGCAAGCCCGGAGCAAAGGGTCGCGTTGCTGGATTGCATGGGCCAATTGCAGGAACTGAAGGTCGACGGGCAAGCCATGCCGACTCTGCCCCTGAATTTCTACGCAGATCCTAGAACCGGCCAGAACGGCGTACTCATCGTCATTCCGATCGGCCACCTGGGCTCAGGCCAACACAGCCTGAGCTTGAAGCGCGCACTGGACACCCATCGCGACCATCCCGACAAGGAGCCGAACTACCGGATAGCATTCTGGAAATAGCGCCTGCCAACGAAATCGATGCCACTTTTTGCGCCCGCGATCAGGGTCGCGCGGGGGCTTCGCGCCCGGTCAAGGTCTTGCATATCCACGCAGCGACGTGCGTAATCGCGCGTCGAATCCTGCCCCATTCTGTTCATGACTCCAGCATCGAATCCATCATCGCTGCAACCGACATGGAACGGCCGCTGCCTCACCTTGCACGCCGCGCCGGCTGCCGGGTTGGGCATCATGATCGACGGATGCCGCTTCGTTGATCTGTCCGTCGGACCGGCCGGCGTGTGCCAGCTTGATCTCCCGTTCTCTCCTTCGGGCAATGCGCGCCTTGCTGTCGAGATCGTGTCGGCAGGCTCCGGGTCAGCTGCATTCGGCATTGAACTCG
>JBDTCQ010000108.1:0-10831 GCA_039923515.1 Dokdonella sp. | reverse complement strand
CCGGCAGCAAGGGTTTTCGCCTGCAATCGCCAAAAGTGACGGTCAAGCCGATGAGCATGGGTAGCTGGCTCATGTATGTCGATGGCTGCAATTGCGACATTCGTGTCAAACGCGTCAAGTAACCCTGTCGCGTCGGGTCGCGCTCAATCGAGGGCGGCCACGGCGCGGGCCAGGCGTTTCGGCGACACGGGCTCGGCCGTGCGCAGCTCCTGCGCAAACACTGACACACGCAACTCCTCGATCAGCCAGCGCAATTCGGTCAGCGCGACTGGATCCGCGTCGCCGCTGCTGCGACGCTTGAGATACTCTCGCCAATAGCTGTGCACGCCAAGCATGCGCGCCTGGTCCCGTGCCGGATCCTGGCGTAGCCGCTCCGCACGCAAGCGCATGCCACGCAAATAGCGCGGAATATGACCCAGATGCTGCGGGTCGGTGTCGCGCAGGAAGCCCGGCGCCAGCAGCTGATCGCGCTGCTCAAGCAAATCCTCGTAATTGGCTGTGGCGAAGCCGAGCAAGGGTGGTTCGAGCCAGGGCATCAATTCCGCATGTGCTTCGATGATCGTCTCAGCCAGCTTGAGACGCTCGATTGCGGCAGCAAACAATTCGCTGCCCAGCCCGGCTTTAATGCGCTCAAAATCGGAGCGCGTGCGCGCATCAAGTTCACGTGCTGCAAGTTGCTCGGCCAAAGCCGCTTCAACCAGATCCGCGCGCAAGGTTTCGGCGCTGCCAAGCGCCGCCCATTTGAGCGCAGTGACATTCGCCAACGGTAACTGGCGCCTTGCCTGTTTGATCTTGTCGGCCAAGGCTCTTCGCAGCAAACGCTCGACGCCACGCCGATGTTCTTCGTGCGCCTCGTCCGCATTTTCGAAGACGCGCAAGGCCACGCTGTCACCAAGATCGACCAGCGCTGGCCAAGCAATGAGACCTTCCGCCGAACGGATCGACGCGGGAATATCCTCGATATCGAACCCGGAAAGTTCCTCGCGGGTCAGCTCGGCATCGGCACGCTGCGAAAACGCTTCGCGAGCGGCCGCGGCCCAGTCTTTTTGAATCGCAGCCAGATCACGTCCTTCGGCAACCGTCTTGCCCTTTTCGTCGTGGACATGGAAGCGCATCCGCAGATGGGCCGGCAACTCGATACCTGCAAAATCCGCTGCGGTTGTCTCAACCCCGGTCACCTTGCGCAGATAGCTAGCCAGTACATCGGCAAGCGGTCGCTCGTGAATCGCCTTGTCCTTGCCGAGCGACGCGACGAAGGCGCGCGCAAAATCCGGAGCCGGCACGAAATTCCGGCGCAGCGATTTTGGCAGGCCGCGGATCAGCTCGCTGACTTTCTCGATCAGCAAACCCGGCACCAGCCAGTCGCACGCATTCGCCGACAAGGCATTGACCAGGGCAAGCGGCAGATGTGCGGTCACCCCATCGGCCGGATCGCCCGGGACAAAACGATATTCGAGACGAAGCTCGTGCGTTCCAACCATGAGGCGTGCCGGAAAATCCTCGGCGGCAAGCCCCGGTGTCGTCGACAGCACATCGGCCAGCGACCAACGCAACGCCGCTTGCTCGGCTGGACTGGCCTTGCGATACCAGGCATCCAGCGCGGCACTGGTATGGACATCGGTCGGCAACCTGCCGTCGAACAGCGCAACCAGCTCATCCGGCGACTTGAGTAAACCGGAGCGCCGCTGCTTGGCCTCGATCTCCTGTGCTTGGGCGAGGGTGCGCTGGTTGGCGCGGATGAAATCGGCCCGTGCATCAATCTCACCCGTCGCCAGCGCTTCACGCACAAAAATCTCATGTGCGGCGAGCGGATCCCGCTTGCCAAATTGCACAGCTCGGCGCTCTACCAGGATCAGGCCAAACAGGCTGATCTGTTCGTAGGCCACGACCGCACCGCGCTTGCGCGACCAGTGCGCGTCGCTCCAGCTGCGCCGGATCAAGTGTGCCGCCTGCTGCTCAATCCACAGCGGCTCGATACGCGCACACTGCATCGCATAGACCTTGCCGATATCGATGATCTGCCCCGCCAGCACCCACTGTGGCGGCGACTTCGCCAACGCCGACCCCGGGAAGATCGCGAACTTGCGCTCACGAGTCCCGCGATACTGGTTGCGCTCATCTTTTCGCGCCACCTGAGTGGGCCAGCCGCTCAGTAGACAACGGTGAATGGCTTCACCGTTGTCTACTGAGCCGGGAATCGAGAATCGAGAATGGGGAATGGTTAAAGCGGTTTGCGCCACATCCAACTTGCTCGCACTTGCGTCGACCTTGCTGTTCGCTCTGCCTTTGCCTTTGTGTCTGCTCCTGCTACTACCGACTCCGGATTCCCCATTCCCGACTCTCGGCTCTCCAGCCATTCCCCATTCTCCATTCTCCATTCCCTGCCCCACCACCAACTGCCGATGCAGTTCCCTCCACTCACGCATGCGCATAAACGAGAGAAAGTGCGCGCGGCACCAATCGCGCAGTTTGGATTGGGTGAATTCTTCGTGGGCGCCGGCGTAGGCAGCCCACAGATTGAGGACGCCGTTGAAGTCGGATTTCGGATCCGTGAACTGGGCGTGGGCGGCGTCGGCTTGTGCGCGAGCGTCGGCGGGGCGTTCGCGAGGATCCTGGATGCTCAGGAACGAGACGAGGATCATCAGCTCGCGCATGACACCGAGCCGCTGCGCCTCGATCAGCATGCGCGCGAGAGCGACATCGACTGGCAAACTGGCGATCGTCGCGCCGATCTTGGTCATGCGGTGTTGCTCGTCGATCGCTCCGATCTCGATCAGACGCCGGTAACCATCGCCGATCGCGCGCTCCGGCGGCGCTTCGACAAATGGAAAGTCGGCGACATCACCCAGCTTGAGACTGAGCATGCGCAGGATCACGCCGGCCAACGACGTGCGCAGGATTTCCGGATCGGTGTAACGCGGGCGCTCGGCGTAATCGTCCTCGGCATACAGGCGATAGCAGATGCCGGAAGCGACGCGTCCGCAGCGGCCCTTGCGCTGGTCAGCGGCAGCTTGCGAGATCGGCTCGATATGCAGACGCTCAAGCTGGCCGCGCTGACTGTAGCGTTTGACCCGCGCATTGCCGGTATCGACGACAAAGCGGATGCGCGGCACGGTCAAGGAAGTTTCAGCGACATTCGTCGCCAGCACAATGCGTCGTTTTGGCCCGGGTTTGAACACGCGATCCTGCTCGCTCGCCGAGAGCCGCGCATACAAGGCGAGCACTTCGGTTTCCCGATACTTGCGCCGATCGAGGGCCAGATGCGCGTCGCGGATCTCGCGCTCGCCGGGCAGAAAAATGAGCACATCGCCCCGTGGATCCTCAGCCGTGATTTCATCAATCGCCGAGACGATCTGCTCGACTGAACTCATCTCGCCGCGCTCGGGCGCTGGGCGCCAGCGCACTTCAACCGGCCAGGTACGCCCCTCAACTTCAACCACCGGCGCGTTGTCGAAATGTGCGGCGAAACGTGCGGTGTCGATCGTCGCCGAGGTCACGATCAACTTGAGATCGCGGCGTTTGGCCAGCAGGCGCTTGAGGTAACCGAGCAGGAAATCGATATTGAGGCTGCGTTCGTGAGCCTCATCAAGAATGATCGTGTCGTAGCTGCCAAGCCAGGCATCACCCTGGGTTTCGGCGAGCAGGATGCCATCGGTCATGAACTTGATCAGGGCCGCTTCACCGACCTGCTCGGTAAAGCGCACCTGGAATCCAACCAGATCACCGACCGTTGTATCCAGCTCGCTGGCGACGCGGCGCGCAACCGTGCGCGCGGCAATGCGGCGTGGTTGGGTACATCCGATCATTCCCGCCGTGCCGCGTCCGGCGGCCAGGCAAAGCTTCGGCAACTGGGTGGTCTTGCCCGAACCGGTTTCACCGGCAAGAACGATGACCTGATGCTCGCGGATCAGCTTGATGATTTCCTCACTGCGAGCGGCGATCGGCAGCGATTCATCAATGCGGATCACAGGCATGCGTACCGCCCGTGCAGCAACTTTCGCCGTCGATGTCTCGATCTCTGCAGCCAGCCTCGCGACCTGCTCGGCATTGACTGAAGCACCGTCTTTCTCAAGGCGCCGCCAGCGCCCGATCAATCGCCCGCGATCACGAGTGGCAACGCCAGACAGCGCGGACTTCAGTTTTGCTAGTTCGCTCATTGGGGAATAGAGAATCGAGAAGGGGGAATCGACTGGAGCAAAGGCAAAGCTAACAGCAGGCTCAATGCGAGAGCGAGAAATTCGGACACACCTCACGCTGCTTTAACCATTCCCCCTTCCCCATTCTCAATTCCCTGCCTTCAAAGCTTCCGCCTCGGCGGTACCAGCAGATCGCCGAACAACAAGCCGGCAACCAGGGCGATGAGCAGGGTGAGCAAGGTGATGCCGGTATCGATGCCGAGCATCACATCACGCTCGAATACGAAACTCAGGGTGCGAAAGCCAATGCTTCCGGGCACCAGCAGGATGATGCCCGGCTCGCGGATCAACGCACCGGGCCGGTTGAAGGCGCGCGCGAACACGTTGCTCGCCGCTCCAAGCAGAAGACCTCCGGCAAACACCCCAAAAGCCGCCGAGACATAGGCGCCGCCGACCCGCGTGCAGATGTAGCCGGCTATCACCGCGCCAATGACGACCGGAAAATAGCGCAGGGGACTGCGGAATGTGATTGCGAAAGTAAGCGCCGCCAACGGCACCGCCACCCACTCAGTCCACGCCGGAATCGCCATCAAAGGCACGGTTGGTGGCACCAGGCCAAACAAGGCACACACCTGGGTCGCGGCAACGGTTCCGAAGGCCAGCTTGAGCAAAACCGCCATCGCACCGGCCATGCGCGCCGTACCGGAAACCAGATCCTGACTGGAGAGCTCGCGCACGGCGGCGGTCAGGCTCATGCCGGGCAACAGGATGATCAAGCTGGCGACGACCACGGAGCGCACCTGAATGGGCACCAGATAAACCGCGACCAAGGTCGCGATGATGGTCGCCAACAAGGCCGAAATGGCCTCGAAGGCCGCCGCAATATTGGGCCGCTTGCTTGCGGCCAGCGCGGTGATACCTGTCGCCAGACCAATACAGCCGGCAGTTGCCACGCCGGCCCAGCCCGTCAGCAAGATCGCCGCCACGCAAGCCGAGGCAACCGCGTAGGCAAGCAGGGTGATGACCGTGGATGTCGTCGAAGGCTTGCGGCTGCCCACTTCGCGCAAGCGTCGCCGCCCTTCGGTGAGGTCGAGCTTGCCGCTGATCACCTGGTCAGCAATCTCATCGACCAGGCACAGGCTTTTCAGATTGACCTCACCGGGCGGCAGCCGCAGTACCTGGGTCAGCTCGGCGACGCCACTGACGCCATTGTCGCATTGCGAAAACGACATGATGATCGAGGTCGGCGTCGACAGCGGATCACAGCTCAAGCCAAGCCGCTGAGCGACCAGAATGATTGCAGCTTCGAGGCGCGGCGCGGCCGTCCCGTACTCATGCAGGCGACGCGCGAGTTCAACAACAAACTCGACGCGGGTGGTGAGGGGAAGGCTGGTCATCAACAAGTCCGGAAAAGCGCGCGGCATTATGAACGCTCATCGGACAACCGGGCGATTGCCTGTTGCCGGGGATTCAGCTCCAACAGACGCATTTGTTGATTTGCCGTGGGATCTGCGCAGGTGGCCCGTGGGGTCGAACGCAATCGAATGCTGATAACCTTTGCGCATGAGCGAAGCGGGAAATGCACAATTTGTCGAGGATGGCAGCCGCGTCAGCGTGAGCGGCGACTGGACCCTCGAGCATGCGGCGCAACTTTCGATTGTTTGTGAAAAGCTGCAGGGCAAGCTCAACGCGAAGCCACGTATTGACGCACGCACGATCGGCCGCATCGATACGGCCGGAGCAAGCTACCTGCTTGATCTGGCTGCCGCGGATCCCGCTCGGATCGATGTCGACAGCAAGGCCACGCGCAAGCTGATCGCGGCCGTTTCGAAAGCCGAGAACGCGCCGCCCGCAAAGCCACGCCGCAAGGATCGCGGATTTGTCGCCAGCGTCGTGAATATCGGTCAGGCACTCGACGCGTTCTGGGCCAATGCGGTCGCCCTGATCGGGTTCATCGGCCTGATCCTTTCTGCATTCGCACGCAGCGCGCTGAATCCTCGCCGTTGGCGCATGACCTCGACGATCTCGCATATCGAACAAACCGGCCTCAATGCCTTGCCGATCGTGGCTCTGCTTTGTTTTCTGGTTGGTGCGGTGGTTGCCTTCCTCGGCGCGACGGTATTGCAGGAGTTCGGCGCCAGCCTCTACACGGTCGAACTGGTCGGCTATTCGTTCCTGCGCGAATTCGGTGTGCTGCTGACCGCGATCATGGTTGCCGGCCGCTCCGGCAGCGCCTTCACCGCGCAGATCGGCTCGATGAAGGCGCGTGAGGAAATCGATGCAATCCGCACATTGGGTTTGCAACCAGTCGATGTGCTGGTCATGCCACGCGTACTCGCCCTGGTCGTATCGATGCCGATCCTGACCCTGGTCGGCATGATCGCCGGCATCCTCGGCGGCGCGGCCGTCTGTGTGTTTACGCTCGATATTTCGCCGCTGATGTTCATCACGCGCCTGCACGAGACGACCACGGTGCGCCATTTCTGGGTCGGCATGAGCAAGGCCCCGATCTTTGCCTTCCTGATCGCGGCGATCGGTTGCCTGGAGGGTTTCAAGGTTTCGGGCAGTGCCGAGTCGGTCGGCGCACACACGACATCGAGCGTCGTGCAATCGATCTTCGTGGTCATCCTGATCGATGCACTGGCGGCGATCTTCTTCATGGAGATCAAGCTGTGAATACGGACGAGCCGGTTATCCGCATTCGCGGACTGCGCAACCAGTTTGGGGATTTCGTCGTGCACGAGAATCTTGATCTCGACGTGTACCGTGGCGAGATCATCGGCGTGGTCGGCGGCTCGGGCTCGGGCAAGTCCGTTTTGATGCGAGCGATCATCGGCCTCGGCAGACCCGCAGCCGGCAGCATCCACCTGTTCGGCGAAGACGTTTTGACCATGAACGACGCCGAGCGCGTTCTGGTCGAGCGGCGCTGCGGGGTTCTGTTTCAGAATGGCGCGCTGTTTTCGTCGCTGACCGTGGCCGAGAACGTCGCCGTTGCGCTGACCGAGCATCACGACCTCGATGAATCAATCATTGATCGACTGGTCATGCTCAAGATCGCTCTCGCCGGTCTGCCACTGGATTCGGCGGAGAAGTTTCCATCGCAGTTATCCGGAGGCATGGTCAAGCGCGCGGCGCTGGCACGCTCGCTGGCGCTGGATCCGGAGATCCTGTTTCTCGATGAACCGACCGCCGGCCTCGATCCGATTGGCGCGGCGGCGTTCGACCAGTTGATCCTGACCTTGCGCGACAGCCTCGGCCTGACCGTGTTCCTGATCACCCACGATCTGGATACGCTGTACACCGTTTGCGACCGCGTGGCCGTGCTCGCCAAGAAGCGCATCCTAGTCGCCGATTCCATCGATATCGTCGAAAAATTCGACGAGCCGTGGGTCCAGGAATATTTCCAGGGTCCGCGTGGCCGTGCAGCGCAGCGCGCGACGGCCGCCCATCCCGTTCAACTACCCGCAGGCACCTGAGCATGGAAACCCGCGCACACCACATTCTTGTTGGCACCTTCGCCATCCTCGCCTTTTTGCTCGGCCTCGCCTTTGTGCTGTGGCTGTCAAAGACCAGCGCCGATCGCGAATTCCGCTATTACGATGTCGTCTTCACCGAAGCGGTGACCGGCCTGTCCAAGGGCGGACTGGTTCAGTACAACGGCATCAAGGTCGGCGAGGTGACCCAACTCAAGCTGGCCCCGGATGACCCGCGCAAGGTTATCGCGCGCGTCCGCCTCGAAGGCGACACGCCGATCAAGGCGGACACCGAAGCCAAGCTCGGCTTGCTTAGTGTCACCGGTGTTGCCTTCATCCAGTTCAGTGGGGGATCACCCAACAGCAAACCCCTGCTGCCCACGGATGCGCTGCCGGTTCCGATCATCATGGCCAAGGAGTCGGCACTTTCGAAGCTGATCTCCTCGGGCGAGGATATTGTGACCAGCGTCAACGAGTCCCTGCTGCGTATTGGCCAGTTGCTTTCGAAAGAAAATGTCGATCACGTCTCGGCCACGCTCGAGCACTTCGATGCGATCGCCTCGACGATCGCCGACCAGCGCGGCGACATGGCCCACGCGTTGAAGCAACTCGCCGATGCCAGCAATGAGCTCAAGTCGACGCTTTCCACCCTGCACACCATGGCCAGCACGACCAACGAGCTGATCAACACCGACGTGCGCAGAGTCATGGCCTCGACCGACAAGGCAATCAACGCGATCGAGCGCGTGGCCGGCTCAACCGAACAACTGCTCGACCAGAATCAGGCCGCAATCGCCAATTTCAGCGATCAGGGCCTGCGCCAGGTCGGCCCGACTCTGCTCGATTTGCGCGAGACGCTGCGCTCGTTCAAGCAACTCAGTGACCAGCTCGGCAGCTCGAACACCTTGCTGCTTGGTCGCGATCAGCCCAAGGAGTTCCAATCGAAATGAAGCACATGTCCCGACTCCTGACCGTCACTCTGAGCCTGCTGCTAGGCTCCTGTGCGGCACTCAGTGGCAAGCATGATTCGTTCGTCGTCTACGCGCCACAGTTGCATATGACTGCAGCGGAAAGCACGACGTCGACGGCGAAGATCGACTGGCAACTGCTGATCGCTACACCGCAGGCCAGCGCCGCGCTGGATACGCGGCGCATCGCGATCATGACCAGTCCGGGCGTGTTTGAGGTCTACCCTGACGCGCGCTGGCGCGATCCGGCACCGGCGATGCTGCGTAGTCTTCTGGTCCAGGCGTTCGATCAGGATAGCCGCGTCAGCGGCGTCAGCGGGATCGATTCCGGACTCAATGGTGATTATTCGCTGTCAATGGATCTGCGCGATTTCCAGATCGAACTCGTCAATGGTTCGGCGCAGGCGGCAATCCGCTTCAGCGCTAAGCTGTTTGACCGCCGTAGCAACCGTATCGTCGCCAGCCGCTCATTCAGCGAGGACGCACCCGCCGCGAACAGCAATGTCGCTAGCGCGGCCGAAGCGTTTACGAACGCAATCGATCAGCTGATGCCTAAGGTCGTTGCCTGGACGATTGAGCAAGGCCAGGTGAATCGATCTCACGTCGTCTCGGGTGGCAAATCAAACGAGAGCTCACCACTCACTCGAGACAATCCCTGAAATTCCTGGCGGGGTTCAACACCCCGGTTGCATCAATGCAAGGCAGACACCAAGTTTCCGCCATCAACATCGAATTCCCTTCACGACCGGAGCAAATCCACCCCGGCGCTCAGCGTGGCAGCACCGGATAGTTAGGCGTCGCATCGAGTCGCGACGCACAGACCTGGGCGAGTTCGAGCAGGCGCAGATCAGATCCCGGGGCGCCAACGAGTTGCAGGCCAATTGGCATGCCGTTTTCGAGGATCCCCATGGGCAGGCTGACCGCTGGACATCCGGCAAGACTGGCGAAACTGCACAGATCCGCGTCGCCGGCGCGCTCGGTTTCGCCGATCCGGTAGGGTCCATGCGAAACGGTTGGCAGCACCAGCACATCGACTTGCTCAAACAAATGGCGAGCGGTGAGCACGGCCTGGTCAAGCATGCGGTCGGCGGCGGCATAGGCAATCGCGGACTTGCTGCGGGCGAAGCCCAGCATGTCTCGCAAGCGCGGCGAAATCGGGTGCTCGCCATCATCCAGATCGGCTTCGAGTTCGCAGGCCAACTCCGATTCCATGATGAGCAAGGCGGCGCGGCGCATGCGGGCGAAGTCATAACCGCTGAAATCGGCATCGCTGCGTTCGCCAAGTTCGAGCGACAAGGCATCGGTCGCTTCGGCAAACACGGCGCAAACATCTGGGCTCACTCCGAGCGCCGGCAGGTTGGCAATGAATCCACTGCGCAGGCGGCCCGGCTCCCAATCGGGTGGCGCCAAGGCCACACGGCGGCGGCGCGAGCGCACGTCATCGACATCATAGGCATCGAGCACCTGCAGCACGATCGCCAGATCCTGCACCGAGCGCGCAAGGATGCCGACGCTGTCGAGACGCCGCGCCGCCGGCACGACACCATGCGTGGACAGTTCACCAAGAGTCGGACGCAAGCCATAAATGCCGCAATGACTGGCCGGAATGCGCACCGAACCGAGCGTATCGGTACCGATCGCGAAGCTGCACAAGCCTGCGGCGACCGCCGCCGCCGAACCCGCCGATGAACCACCGGCGATGAATTCGTGGCGATGCGGATTGTGCGTCGGGCCGGAATCCGCCGTGGTCCCGGTGGTCCCGAGTGCTGCTTCATCGACGGCGGTCTTGCCGAGGATCACGGCACCCGCCGCGCGCAGTCGTGCAACCAGACTGGCATCGGTGGAGGCGACACGCTGCCTGCGTCCAGCCAGGCCCAGCGCGGTCGGCAAGCCACTCACGTCGATATTGTCCTTGATCGCGACGGCGAGACCATCCAGGCGACCGATCGTGTTTTTCGCCTTGCGCCGCTCGTCACTGGCCCGGGCCGCGCCTGGCGCCGAATCGTCCGTGCAGACAAAGGCTCCCAGATCGGCGTTCTCGGCGGCGATTGCCTCAGCATAAAGAGCCTGAAGTTGCACGGCGCTGATACGCCCGGCGGCCATCCAGTGCAGCAATTGAAAGGCACTCGCACCCCGCAGACGCTGGCTGGAGAGTTCGGATTCCTGACTGGTGCTCATGCTTGATTCCTGCTTTTTGCGGGCGATTATGACCTATCCGCAATTGATGCCTGCGCCCGTAACCCCGACAATGAGG
>JBDTCQ010000107.1:0-2560 GCA_039923515.1 Dokdonella sp. | reverse complement strand
AGATGTAACCGGTTGCCTGGACTGGGCCGCGGGTAAACGGGTTGCTGGCAAGCCGCGACTTCACCACGCAATTTGCGTCGGGAATCAGCGAAATCAGGAACACCACGTCGATCAGGGTCGGATGGTTGGCCAGGATCAGCAGTCCATGGCGTTGCAGCCGTTCGGCACCGCGAATGTCGTATGTCAGCACGCCCAGCATGCGCATCAATTCGATGTGTGCGGCAAAACTGCGATGGATGACGGCACGCGCCAGACGGCTGCGTCGATCAGAGTCGCGAACAAACAGGTTCAGGCATGGGAAAACCAGCAGCCACTGGATCACGCCGCCGATGCCGAAACCCAGGAAACTCAGGCCGGTCGCGATGATTCGCCAGAGATAGTTGAAGCGGTCAAGCATGCCGCTGCCAGCGCCAGCTACGACCGTTTTCCTGGAAATCCAATGTTGCTTGATCCCCGATCAGGAAACCCAGCACCTCAAGTCCATGCGGCAACAGGTTTGTTGCCTGATGACTGGTGCCGGCCGGATCGCCGCCCACCTCGAGCGAAAACCGTGAGCCGTCGTCGCCGGGACGACCAAGTCGCACCGCCCATGCGTACGCTGCCTCGGGCTCGTCAATGTAGTTTGCATACGCATCCGGCAATGAGCAGTCGTACACCACGACCAACACCTCATCGTTGCCGTTGGCCAGGAGCGCAAGTGCTTCGATCACTGCGGCCTCAGCACCCGTGACTCCCGCCGAAACGCACAGATAATTACCACCCAGTTGACGGGCGATGCTGTACTGGGCTGCGATCGCATTGTGCGTGGACAAACCGAAATGGGTCGGCGACAACGACTCGCCCTGCGCCAGTGCGCACAGCATCTCGTAAGTGCGCGCCATATCGCCGTGGCGCGACGAGAACACCAGCGGAACGTCGTGAGCTTGTGCCTGCTGACACCACCAGGCGACCTGCAGTGCCATGCGGCCAAGTTTGTCGACGCGGCGTCGCTGCATCGGCGGCATTTCAGACAGCGCTGGCGTCGCGTCCCCGCATGGCAAGAAAGGAAATGCAGCCCAGGCCATCCATTCTTCCTTGCCCGACAAACCAGGAGCGAAGGCTGACCAATCCTTGATTGTGAATGCAGAATTCATTGCTGGCACATACCCACGAAATTTCACTACATCCACGGTCAGAACTTGCCTCTCGGCGCGCTATTGTCCAGCATCCGTGCCGGGGTTGTTCGGGCGTCGCCCGACTCCCACCGGAAAAGTATCCGTCGTACACATCCATCAGGGGAATTCCGCATGCGCTCACAAATGTTTCTTGGCCATCTTTTGCTCGGCTTTTTCCTTTTTGCGGGGTCAGCACCCGTGCGAGCCAGCGAAACCATCGAGGCCAGTTCGGCCTCGAATCCGGCGCCCGTCGAAGTGTTCTCCGCCTTCGATCGGTTCGAGCTGGCGAAAGTGGCGATGGGTAGTCCCTATGCCGGGCAACCGGCCAATGACAGGGCGCTCCTGGATTTGCAGACGGACATCGACAAGCGCATCCCGGCATGGGTCGCCGAGAAGAACGCGCAACCTGCGAAAAGCGATCCTCCACGCGTGCTGTTGATCGAACCGCGTGTTGAAAAAATCAGGTTCGTCAGTACCGGAGCGCGGTTCTGGGCTGGTGCCTTTTCCGGGAAGTCCCAAGTGCTGCTCAAGGTGCGCATCAGCGACCAGGCGACAGGTACGCTCATCGCCGAGCCGGAGTTTTATCAACAGGCAGCGGGGATGGCCGGTGCATGGACGTTCGGCGCCGCAGACAAAACCATGCTTGAACGTGCGGCCAGCCTCGTGGCGGACTACCTGCAGGCGAATTTCGCGCAGGCAGTCGGCGGGCCTACCGGCAAGGAATGAGTGCGCATCGTCGCTGCGATGCATGGCGAAAGCCGCCCTCGCCAAGCCAAATCAATCAATCGACGCAACAAAAAAGCCCCGCCGAAGCGGGGCTGTCTATTTGAACGCAATGGTATCGCGTGATGGTTTGGCGTAGATCAGAAATCCATACCGCCCATGCCGCCCATTCCGCCGCCGCCACCGCCGCCGTGCGACTCTTCCTTCTTCGGCGACTCGGCCACCATCGCTTCGGTGGTGATCATCAAGCCGGCGATCGAGGCTGCGTTCTGCAGTGCCGAACGCGTCACCTTGGTCGGATCGAGAATGCCCATCGCGAGCATGTCGCCGAATTCGCCGGTCGAGGCGTTGTAGCCGTAGCTGCCGGTGCCGCCGACGATCTGGTTCAGCACCACGCTCGGCTCTTCGCCGCAGTTGGTGACGATCTCGCGCAACGGCGCTTCCATCGCGCGCTTGGCGATCAGGATGCCGTGGTTCTGGTCTTCGTTGATGCCCTTGAGAT
This sequence comes from Dokdonella sp., assembly GCA_039923515.1. Classification (GTDB taxonomy): domain Bacteria; phylum Pseudomonadota; class Gammaproteobacteria; order Xanthomonadales; family Rhodanobacteraceae; genus Dokdonella. Next base: position 181 of record JBDTCQ010000107.1, on the reverse strand, counting down.
CGCCCAGCGCCTTCACCGCGCGGATCAGCGCAACGCCGCCGCCCGGGACCACGCCTTCTTCAACGGCCGCACGGGTTGCGTGCAGTGCGTCTTCAACGCGCGCCTTCTTTTCCTTCATCTCGATCTCGGTGCTCGCGCCGACCTTGATCACCGCAACGCCGCCGGCCAGCTTGGCCACGCG
>JBDTCQ010000106.1:0-2751 GCA_039923515.1 Dokdonella sp. | reverse complement strand
CGGCGATCGTCTGTTGATCGATGACCTCAGTTTCGCCGCACCGCCCGGCGCGATCATCGGCATCATCGGCCCGAACGGCGCCGGCAAGTCGACCCTGTTCAAGATGGTCATGGGTATGGAAAAGCCCGACAAGGGCGAGATCACGCGGGGGCAGACGGTCAAGGTTGCCTATGTCGACCAGAGTCGCGAAAAGCTCGAAGGCGACCACAACGTATTCCAGGAAATTTCCGGCGGCGCCGACATCCTCAACATCAACGGCATCGAGATCCAGTCACGCGCCTACCTCGGCCGCTTCAATTTCAAGGGCCAGGATCAGCAAAAGATGGTCGGCACACTCTCGGGTGGTGAACGCGGCCGCTTGCATCTGGCCAAGACCCTGCTCCAGGGCGGCAACGTGTTGCTGCTCGACGAGCCCTCAAACGATCTCGATATTGAAACCCTGCGCGCGCTTGAAGACGCCTTGCTCGAATTTCCCGGCAACGTGTTCGTGATCTCGCATGATCGCTGGTTCCTCGACCGCATCGCCACGCATATCCTCGCCTTTGAGGGTGATTCGCATGTCGAATTCTTCGCCGGCAACTATCGCGAATATGAGGAGGACAAGAAGCGCCGCCTCGGCGATGACGCGGCAGCCCCACATCGTCTGCGTTACAAGAAGTTGGTTTGATCGAGAGCCGGGAGTGGGGAGCTGGGAGTTGGGAATGGGAAGAGCAGAGCACGCGAAAGCACGTCGTTGCAACAACGCCGCGCTCGCAGGCTTACCTACTCCCCACTCCCAACTCCCCACTCCCGCTCTTCACCGACGGAGACTCCAATGACCTTCATCGAATCACTGCGACACGCCTGGCAACACAACAACTCGCTGGTGTGCGTCGGCCTCGATCCGGAACCGGCACGTTTCCCGGAAATGTTCGCCGAAGACGACGATTCAGTATTTCGCTTCTGTCGCGATATCGTGGATGCTACTGCGGATCTGGTCTGCTGCTTCAAGCCGCAGATTGCGCATTTCGCCGCGCTCGGTGCGGAAGATGTCCTGCAGCGCCTGATTGCGCATATCCACACGCATCAACCGGGCGTGCCGGTGATTCTCGATGCCAAGCGCGGCGATATCGGCTCGACCGCTCAGCACTACGTCAGCGAAGCATTCGATCGCTACGGCGCCGATGCGGTCACGGTCAATCCGTACCTCGGTCGCGATTCGCTGCAGCCGTTTCTTGATCGCGCCGACAAGGGCGTGATCATCCTCTGCCGCACCTCAAACGCCGGAGCGGGCGACCTCCAGGATCTCGATGTCGGCGGCCGGCCGTTGTATCAGCATGTCGCTGACAAGGTTGCGCGGGAATGGAATGCCCATGGCAATTGCCTGCTGGTGACCGGCGCGACCTATCCCGGGCAACTGGCCGAAGTCCGCGCGATCGTTGGCGACCTGCCCTTGCTGGTTCCCGGCATCGGCGCCCAGGGTGGCGATGTCGAAGCGGTGTTGCGCAATGGCCAATCAAGCGACGGCAGCGGCTTGTTGATCAGCTCGTCGCGGGCAATCCTCTACGCTGGCAACGATGACGATTTCGCGAATGCGGCACGTGCGGCGACGCTCATCCTGCGCGATGAGATCAATCGTCATCGCAAGACTGGCGCAGGCTGACGGTCTGACATGTTCACTGTTGCACTGACGGGCGGCATTGCCTCGGGCAAGTCGGAAGTTGAACGCCGCTTCGCCGCGCGAGGGGTCGAGATAATCGATGCCGATCTGGTCGCGCGCGATGTCATCGCGCTCGGAACGCCGGGCCTTGCGGAAGTCATTGCCGCATTCGGCAGCGACGTGCTCGGTGCGGATGGCGGACTCGATCGCAGAGCCATGCGCGAGCGGGTCTTCGCCGATCCCGAGGCACGCCAGAACCTCGAATCAATCATCCATCCTCGCGTGCGCACAACCCTGCAGGAACGTGCGGCAAAAGTGCGTAGCACGTACGGCATGCTGGTGATTCCGCTGTTTGTGGAATCGGGCGAATACCACTGGGTTGATCGCGTACTCGTGGTCGATGTGCCACGCACCGTGCAAATTGCACGCTTGCTTGCCCGGGATCAAATTACGCAGGAACTGGCTGAATCAATGCTCGATGCGCAATCGTCTCGTGAACAACGTCTGGCCATTGCCGATGATGTGATCGACAACAATGCCGATTTCGCCCTGCTGGATGCCAAGGTCGAAGCGCTGCATCGGAACTATGTGTCACTTGCCGGCGACAAGATCATCCGCTGAGTTATTCGGCCACAACGAGCGAATCGCCGCGATCCCCTGGGCGCCGCTGGCGCGCGCCGTTTCGATGTCGGTGAGTTGCTTACCGCCCCGCGCATAGACAGGCAAAGGCGCTTGCGCAACCAGCGCAGCGAAGCGTGTCCATCCAAACGGGATTGCATCGGCGTGACTGTCCGTGTGCTCGACGGGCGAGAGCGTCGCAAAATCGGCGCCGAGGGATACGGCGTGCTCCAACTCTTCCGCGCTGTAGCAGGAAACTCCCAGCCAGCGATGCGGTCCCAAGGGGCGTCCAGTCAAGGTCGCAGCGATGCGTGACGGAAGGTGGACACCGTCGAGTCCAAGCACTTCGGCCAACTGCCAGTCGGAATTCAGGAGCAAGCGTGCGCCCTGTTCAAGGCATCGATCACGCACACGCCGGGCAAGCACTGCGGTCTCGTTTCTCGCCCAACCTGGCAAGCGCAGCTGAATCAATCGGATGCCGCTGGCCAGGGCCA
>JBDTCQ010000105.1:0-3402 GCA_039923515.1 Dokdonella sp. | reverse complement strand
AGATTGGCCGGAACTTCAGGCGCCGCCGCATGCGTTACTGCAGCGGCCATCAAGACCAGCAAAAGGATCAATCCACGCATGCTCAACTCCCTCGAGATACTTGCAAGTATCGGTGCAACGATCATCGGTGATCGGCGGGGTTATCCGTCTGATGCGGGCACTGCGCTCAGTGCGTCACCAGGCGCCAGCCTTGTTCGAGGCAGGCAAGGATGAAACCGGCCAGGAAAAAAAGATAGCTGTAGCGAAGGTAGCGGTATTTGTGATGCGAGAGATAGGTGCCAAGCGAATAGATGTCGCCAGCCCAGGTCTTGTACGGCGAACCGTCCGGCATCAATACCTTGTTGATCTCGGCCATGTAACGTTCGCGCGAGAGTTCGGCGAAATGGCCGAAAAAGAGAATATTGAAGTGCGGCGGAAGCTGGTCATCCTTGATCCGGATCGGCCTGTACTTTGGCAACACGGCAAGGATCGCCAGCAGCAACGCGACCAAGGTGAAGCTGGCCAGGATCAGCACCGAGACACGCAACTCCGGATCAGCCAATCGACCGAGCGACAGGGTCAGCACAATCGAGGACACCGTAATGATGATATTGGCCTTGGTGTCGGCCATCGCCGACAACTGCACATGATGTTGTTGCGCCGTGCGCAGGACGTTGTCGGCTGTATTGCGCTCGGGAATCTGGGCGTAGGTAAGCGGCGGTTGCGTGTCGTCACTCATCAGGGGGAGATCCGTGGCGGAGGCTGGCGGCATCTTAACCCGGACGATTTGTCCAGCGGTGAGCGGAAAGAGCATTGCGACTTTTGCCATGCTGTCAAACCCTTGCGTAGTCGCCGGCACAAAATCACAGTGCGTGAACCGCGCTCCCCGCCCACCGCAACCGGCTTACCGCCATCAGTTGCTCTGGCCGACCTCGAACTCACCGACGAGGACGGTTTCCTGGCGATCCTTGAGGCGCAGGATGACGGATTGCTCGCTGGCCTTGGGCTTGCCGAAAGCGGTGATCAGGGCCAGGCGCAGGGTCACGCTGCCCGAAACCAGTTGCTGGCGATTGCCGTAGTAGTTGGCCTCGACCTTGTACTTGCCGGGGATCGCCTGCTTGAGCATGAATTCCTCGGGGCCATAACCAGAAGTGAGATCAGCCGACATGCGCCCACCCTGGCGGGTCAGCCGATTGCCATAAAAGGCGCGTTCGCCGTTTGGATCGGTGACCCACAGGTCCATATCGGAATTGTCGGCATCCCAGTTGAGGACCACGCGCAGATCAACCGGCAGGTTGCGCAGCAGACGTTCGTCAAACCGACTGGTATCGACCTGGCCCGGATGGGCGACGATTAGCGCATTCATTTCGGTCAGCGCAATCAATCCGATTTCGGCGAAGCGGCCATCCCATTCGCGTTTGGCGACTTCATACAGAGCATCGGCGGCTTTCTGGTATTCGCCAATATCGGCATAGGCAAGGCCCAGGTCGCGGAACGACTGTGGCTCGAACGGAGCGAGATCGCGCACCTGCTCGAACAGTGGCACGGCGAGTGCGGGCTTGCCAGCCTGCAACAGGCGATAACCGAGAATGCGCAGGATCGCGCGATTTTCCAGATCCATCTCGGCCAGATTCGAGAGCACGCGCAATCCAAGCACAGCCTGCTTGCGCTCAAACAACACGTCGGCCGCATCGAGATAGTAGGCACTGCTGTTGATCCAGTCGGCGCGCTGGTCAAGATAAATTGCGTAGAGATCGGCATCGGCGGCATCGTGCAAACGTGCAAGATACGGCGCGTCTGGCGTCCATTTCTTCAGACCTATACGCATTTCCGGCGCCCGTTCCGATGAGGCGTCGTCGCCACGCTTGTCCTTGTTTGCGCCGCCTACGGCCGATGCCTCACGCTGCGTCGCGCCGGAGGCCATTTCGGCCGGTGCAATATCCGCTGGTGGCGAAGGCGGCGGTGGAGGTGCCGCCGCCGTCATCGGCGCCGGACGTGCCTCGCGCATCATTTGCGAATCCTGCTCGTTCGCAATTTGCTGCTTGGCCAGTACATGCGCCTCGGGCGTCTTCGAGAAATCGCGCTTCCACCACTCGATCTTTTCCTGGTACTGCCCGGCAATCCGCTCGATATGCGCGCTCAACTGCGCACGCTCGCGACCGATATCAGCCGCTTTCAACTCGTCGAATCGCGCACGCAACGAAACGGGTGGCTGGATATCATGCTTGACGTAATCGGCGACATCATCGAGCACGATCAGCGAAGTTTCCGCGCTCAATAAGTTGAAGGTCAGGCCGAGGCGACGGATTTCGGTGCGATTGCGTGCGCGATCGCCGGCCAGGCGGTCAATCTTCATGCGTGCCCATTGGCGCGCGACCAGCGGGATTTCTTCGCTGCCGACTGCGACATCGGTTGCCTTGCCGACGGACACGGGTAGGATGTGCTTGCTGCCATCGGGTTCGAGCAAACGCACATCGATCTTGGCTGGCAACTCGCCACGAAATTTGCCGGCAATGCGTAGACGCCCCTTGGCCAGAGCCTGCTCGTCGACGATCAAGTCGCCGTCGCCCGCCGCATTCATTGAGCTGACCGTTGTGCCCGCTTGCAACAGGGCATCGATTGCCTGCGTGCGATCTCCGGACAGATCAATCAATGCACCTGAGCCGAGGCCGTCCCCATCGCGGGCGAACTGGCGCAGCAGACCGCGATTCGCCGAAGCGGCGGCCACCACCGGAAAGATGCGCAGCCCAAGACGTGGGCCGGATGCCGTGCCAAGGCTGTCACCGTAGTTGGTGAGGCCGTCACTGAACAACAGAACTTCCTCGATTCCAGGGTCGATCTTCCATGCAGCAAGATCGGTTGCACCGTCATATCTGATTTCCTGCAAGGCGCGCTTGAGCGCACTCCAGTCACCATCGGCAATCGCGAACGACTGCGCCGGCTCAGCAATATCGCGAACCCGGATCAGGCTGACCTTGCCCTTGCCCATTGCGTGGAAATACGCATCGAGCAGTGCAAACTCGGCGGCGCGGTCACGCAAGCGCCCAGACATGGAACTGTCCCAGACGATGCCGACGTGCGCGGGAATCCGCCGCATCGAACGACGCACGGTTATCGGCGCATCAATCTGCACATAACTCTCGCCCTGCCACGACTGCACGCTGGGCACGATTGCTGCGGAGGATGTGCTGCCATCGGGAATTGCTATCTCGACCCAGCCGCGCGCCTTGAAGTCAGCGCGATGGATTTCGCCCCGATACCAAGTTCCAATCGGCGCAAGCGTCAACGCGATATCGTCAGGCAAGGCCGCAGTTGGCATGCCGGACGGCGATGAAACCAGCACATCCAGTGAAAATTTTGGCAGTGTCTGTGCATTCGCCAAGGCCATCCGGTAGCGATACAGGCCGTTGGATGTGTCAAGGC
>JBDTCQ010000104.1:0-5808 GCA_039923515.1 Dokdonella sp. | reverse complement strand
GGGGAGGTGTGCCGACATGGCCTTGAGTCAGCGTTCGCGGGCAGTACTTACTCTTTTCACAGCGCGCGATTGCGTGCATTGTCATCGAATCCGGCTCGTCTTGTCGGCCAAGGGCGTCAGTTACGATCAGGTTATCGTGGATCTAGACAATCCACCCGAGGATCTGATCGAGCTCAATCCCTACAATTCGGTGCCAACCCTGGTTGATCGCGATCTGGTGCTTTATGACACGAGCGTCATTTCCGAGTATCTGGATGAGCGCTACCCTCATCCTCCATTGATGCCGGTCGATCCGCTTTCCCGCGCGCGTCTGCGCCTGGCCATGGTTCGGCTCGAAAATGACTGGCTGACGCTTGTCGATCAGATAGAAGAAGGCGGCAAAGGTGCAGAGGTGGCACGCAAGGCCTTGCGTGCCGAACTGATCAGCAATGCGCCTGCATTCAAGGCATCGAAGTTCTTCCTGAGTTCAGAGATCAGTCTGGCTGATTGCGCGTTTGCTCCGTTGATCTGGCGGTTCCAGTCGCTCGGGATCCAGTTGCCCAAGGAAGCACAGCCGATCATCGATTACGGTGAGCGGATTTTTCACAGTCAGGTATTCACGCGCAGCATGACACCTGAAGAACGTGTCTTGCACACATGAGGAAACAGGGTGTCAGAACCAGCAATGACCTCGAATCGGCCGTATCTCCTGCGAGCCATCCACGAGTGGATCAATGACAATGGTCTGACGCCGCACCTGCTCGTCGACCCTGGTGTGTCTGGTGTGCGCGTACCACAGAGTGCAATCAAGGACGGTCGCGTGGTGCTCAGTGTTGCCCCCCGCGCGGTGGCGAGATTCGAGATTGGCCTCGACAGCGTGCGCTTTATGGCGCGCTTCAATGGAGTGAGTCATCCAATCGAGGTGCCTATGTCAGCGATCCTGGCGCTGTATGCGCAGGAGAACGGTCAGGGCATGATGTTTCCAGCAGAGGAAGCCGGTGCGCCGCCACCTCCCGAGACGCCCGAACCCGCGCCGTCACCGCGGCGACCAAAGCTGCATGTGGTCAAGTAGGCTGATCAGAGCAATCGCGCCGGTCGAATCTGTCGGCAAACACTTCGTTTGGTGTTCAACCAGTCCGGTCGACGCCCAGCCGAGAAGATTACTCAACCGTATGGCAAACCTGTCGCTTGTCACGCTTTTGCAAAACCGATGGAGAATTCGCGGACAAATGTTCGTGATTCGATACAATCGTGGAGGAAGTGTAGGGAGCTGCCGTGACTGCGATTGATATCCCCGGGTACGTAATTCGCCGCGAAGTGGGCGTGGGTGGCATGGCCAGCGTCTATCTGGCCCTGCAGACATCGCTTGATCGCGAGGTGGCGCTGAAGGTCATGGCGCCTGCACTGGCGGCAGATCCGACCTTCTCAAAGCGCTTCCTGCAGGAAGCACGCATGCTTGCATCGCTGGCCCACCCGAATATCGTCCAGGTCTACGATGTCGGTGTCACCCAGGCTCAGCTCAACTATTTCTCCATGCAGTACCTGTCCGGTGGGGATTTCGCCCAGCGTGTCCGCCTGGGAATGAGCGAAAAAGATCTTCTCCGGATTCTTGAAGGTATCGCCAATGCGCTCGGCTATGCGCATCATCGAGGCTATGTCCATCGCGATGTAGCGCCGGGAAACATCCTGTTCGATGTCAGCGATACGCCTCTGCTGACCGATTTCGGCATAGCCCGTGCATTCAGTCAGACGGCGCGAATCACCAGCGCGGGCATCTCTGTTGGCACCAGCCATTACATGAGTCCCGAGCAGGCGCGCGGCAGCGATGTCGATGCGCGTTCGGACTTGTACGGCCTCGGCGTGCTGACCTGGTTCGGCCTGACCGGCAAACCTCCCTACGAAGGATCTGATGGCTTTGCGGTTTCCTATGCGCATGTATTCGAACCCATTCCGCGGTTGCCGGCCGGCAAGGAACATTGGCAACCGTTGATCGACAAGGCTCTGGCCAAGGATCCCGCCGAGCGCTATCAGAGTGCCGACGAGTTCATCGCGGCCCTCGCCACCATCGAGCCCCGCAACATCTCGCCGTCACCGCCAATGCAGGACGCGCCCACCCGTGTCCTGCAACGCGACGCGATGGCATCAGCCCTGCGCTCCAGTGAGGCACCGACGCGGGTCGGAATTCTGCCGGGCATGGAAATCTCCACCGCGGAAACGAAAGCCGTCGATGTGCCCAGCAATTCGCCGCGATCATGGCTGCCCTGGGCCTTGGCGGCTCTTGGCATTTTGTTGATCGGCTCGGTCGGCTACGTACTGCTAGCGGGTCGAAGCACAGATGCGCCGAGGCAGCTAGCAGGTACGCCTGAAATTGTGCCGAGTCCAGCAATTCCTGCCGCAACGCAGCTCGCTGCAGTCGCGACGCCAGTGACCAGCACAGCGACCGATCCGTTGGCTGCGCAGGTTCAACCTTCCGATGCGGCGCCGACAGCCCTCGATGAATTGGGAATGGTGCAACCGCTCGATCTTGTCAGTGTTCCGACCGTAGTGGATCCAGTGGTGCAGCTCGTTCGGCAGGCGCGCGCCGATCTCGCCGGACAGCGTCTGACCAATCCTCCGCGGCTGAATGCTTTTGAGCGATTCAGCCTGGCTTTGCGCATAGACCCCGCCTCGAAAACGGCCAAACAAGGCATTGTTGATACGGCCAAGGCGTATCTGGAACTGGCCGAAAAGTCATTTGCGAGCGGAAATCTGGCTGAATTTTCCGACTATCTCAACAAAGTCGAGGAAGTCGCCGGATCAATCGCCGAAGGCGCCGATACGGTTGCAAGCGCGAAATCGCGGCGCAAGCGCGAGGTCGACCAGTGGCTCGCTGCGGCGCAGCTTGCCAGCGTTGGCCTTGATGCGAAGGGCGCAAGAGCGGCCTATGAAAAAATAGTTGCTCTCGATCCGAAAAATTCGGCGGCGCGAGAGGGTCTGGTCAAGGTCGATCGAATCGGCAAGCCGGGATATGTATTCAATGATCCGATTGACGGCCGCAAAGGCCCGGAGCTGGTTGTTGTCAGCAACGGCCTGGCATTTGCCCGGCACGAAACAACGCGTGGCGAGTTCGCAACTTGGTGGCGTGCAGCCGGACAGCGTCAGTTTGCCGGCAAGGAGCCGTCGTGCCGCGATCGCGAATCCATTTTCCGCTCGTCACGCAAGCGTGACTGGAAGTCCGCGGACATCAACCAGACCGATCAGCATCCGGTCGTCTGCGTGAGCTTCGGCCAAGCCCGGGCATATGCAGCCTGGATTGCCGAGCGGTCCGGCAAACGCTATCGGCTGCCCACGCCTGCAGAGTGGGAGCAGGTGGCCCGCAGTGCTCCGCCGGGAAGTTGCTCAAGCGCCAATCTGGCTGACGCAAGCTACCGGAAGACGTTTGATGCACGCGGTGGAGCAGACTGCGATGATGGCAATGCAGCTACCGCACCAGTGGGCAGCTATGCCGCCGTGGCCGGCGTATTCGATATTGATGGAAATGTGCGTGAATGGGTTGCCGCCTGTGGGAAAAGCGCAGCTTTGTCCGAAGGTTGTCGTGAGCACGGCCTGCGAGGGCGTGGCTGGCTGTCGAGTGCGGACAAGGAAGGCGTATTGGCGAGCGACAGCTACTCGGACGACGTGGCTCTGAACAGCCTCGGCTTTCGCCTGGTTCGTGAACTCGAAAAATAGTCCGGCGCGAAAGCGCTTGGGGGAGATGCGATGAAGTTGATATTTCCAAATGGTGAGCATGCAGCCGTGGATCTGGTTGACGGCATCACCCGGATCGGCTCTGGAAGCGACTGCCAGATCGTGCTGATAGCACCAGGCGTGGCCGTCAACCATTGCGAGATAGAGATTCGCGATGGCAAGGGCAAGGTCCGGATCGGTGACCAGAATGTCGCCACGGTGTTGAACGGGCGCCAGATTTCCCAGGAAAGCCCGCTGAAGGCTGGAGACTTGCTCCTGTTCGGTCGTATAGGCTGTCGTGTCGTTGCGCCGGAGCGGAGTGTCGCAGCGCCGGTCGCGGCACCCGCTGCTGTTGCCGATGATGAAGACGGGCGCACACGCGTGCGCATGGCATTGCCGAAGTTCATGTTGCGCGGCGTTTCCGGCACCACCTTTGGTCGAAATTTTGCGCTGGTTGGCACGATGACCATTGGTCGGCAAAGCGACTGCGGGATTCCGATCCAGGCCGAAGAGATCTCACGGCATCACGCGCGTCTGCAGGTTACCAATGACGGAATCATGGTCGAGGATCTCGGCTCGGCCAATGGTACCTGGATCAACGACAAGCGCGTGCATACGGGAATGCTGATGCCCGGCGATGAGCTGCGCCTTGATACCGTTCGATTCCTGTTGTTGGCGCCTGGAATGCAGGCGCCTGCGATGCCCGCACCTGCGGTCGAAGTAGCCACCAAGCCGGCAACGAGCGGAGCAGGTTCTGCGATTGGCTGGATAATTGGGGGTATCGTGGTGGTCGGTGTGATCGCCGTCGGCATCCTGAAATTTCTTGGCAAGCTCTGATCGTCTTGGTCAAGGCAGCCTGTCCGCTAGCGCAGTTTTCCTATCCCAGAGTAATGCGCATTGACAGATCAATGGCACGGACGTGCTTGGTCAATGCGCCGATCGATATGTAATCGACACCGGTCTCGGCGATCGCACGGACGCGATCAATGCCGACTCCCCCCGATACCTCCAGCGGCACGCGACCGTCGACTTCAGCGACTGCCTGCATCAGTTCGTCAAGCTCGAATTCATCGAGCATGATGCGGTCGACGCCGGATTCGAGTGCCTCTCGCAGTTCACTGAAGTTCTCGACCTCCACCTCAACCATGATGTGTGGGTGGAGCAAGCGTGCGCGGGCGACGGCTGCACCGAGCGAGCCTGCGGCGGCAATATGGTTTTCCTTGATCAGGATCGCGTCATGCAGACCCATGCGGTGATTCATGCCGCCGCCAACGCGGACCGCATATTTCTGGGCGTAACGCAGACCGGGTAGGGTCTTACGCGTATCGAGGATGCTCGCCCGGGTGCCTCGGATGGCGCTGACATAGGCGGCTGTCACGGTGGCGGTTGCAGAAAGAGTTTGGAGGAAATTCAACGCGCTGCGTTCCGCAGTCACCAGTGCGCGAACCGGCCCTTCCACTTCACATAGTGTCTGCCCCGGGCGAGCAGACGAGCCTTCGTCGAGCAGCCAATTGACGCTGACATCCGGGCTGAGTGCTTTGAAGCATTCGTCAAACCATTGTCGTCCACACAGGATGGCTGCTTCGCGGGTCACTACACGGGCCGTGGCGTGCTGTGATTCAGGCAACATATCGGCCGTCACATCGCCACTTCCAATATCCTCGGAAAGGGCTCGGCTGACATCCTGCCGGATCGACTCGGCATTCACTCCGGCAATTGCTTGGGAAACGGTGTCTGCGTTGGCCATGGCAGAGCTTGGGCGTGCGAAATCATGCATGCGCTGGATCCTGGAAATGGTCGATCCGCGAGATACAGCCAATTCAAATCCTGCCTCGAGGCGGGATAGTCGAAACATTGGACAGCGTAATCGCAGTCCGAAGATTTCTGCAGTGCAGGCTGCTACGCGCAGAATTCAAACAGGATAGTCGATCACCACGTGGCGAGGAACCCTCAGGCTGTGGGCGGGGGCGGCGAAGATTCTGTTGCGTGCGTTTGCCGCAAGCGCTCGACGATCGCATCCAGGGCGCGGTCAAACAACGGAACCTCCTCAAGCAGCACGGCGGATCCGCGGCGCAGTTCGACAGCGAGCGAGGCGATCGACTTGTCGCAGACCTACAGGCCACG
>JBDTCQ010000103.1:0-6487 GCA_039923515.1 Dokdonella sp. | reverse complement strand
GGCATGGACGTTTGTCATCTGGGGCAGCCTGCACGGAATTTATCTGATGCTTGAACGCACCTTGCGTGCGCATGTGTGGCCAGGGCGTTGGAACAATGCCGCGCTTCGATTCGCCTACGCAATCATCACCCTGTTGGGCGTGTGCATCGCCTGGGTCTGGTTTCGCGCAGCCAACGTCAGCCAAGCCTGGCAGATCACCTTGAACCTCTTCGATCTACGCGCAGCAGCCGCTGGCATGAGCCAACTTGACCCGAGCCAACTCATCGTTGTCGCAACCTTCTCGCTGCTGGTGCTGGTCCACGCGATATTCCGCAATAGCGGGCCTATTCCCTGGTTTTCGCGTCTACCCGCCCCTGTGCTCGGACTCCTGCTTGGCCTGATGCTGGCCATGATCGTGCTTTCACCCGGTGACAACCATGCGTTCATCTACTTCCAGTTCTAGCTCAACCCGCTACTGGGCCTGGGTGTGCTTGTTCTGCGCACTGGTCGCGGTCAGCCTATGCGCCAGCGTTGAAACCTATTGGCGCAGCCACGGATACGAGCCGGGAGTCATCGACTCCAAGCTCCTCTGGGCTGAGCAACGTGATCGCGTTTATGAGCGGGGCTCGCGCAGACCTTTTGTGCTCCTTGGCGCCTCACGCATCCAGTTCGGCATCGACATTCGCACACTCAAAGATGCCTTGCCGCGCTACAGGCCGGTGATGTTGGCGATCAATGGGCACTACCCTCTTGCGGCACTGCATGACCTGGCCGAAGACGAAAATTTCAATGGCGTTGTCTTGTGCGATATCGACGCCCGAGGTCTCAGTGCGGCGTACCGCGACATGCAACAGCCGTACGTGGATTACTACCATCAACGCTGGACGCCCAGTTGGCGGGCACATCGGCGCGGACTGACCTTTTGGCAAAATGCGGCAGTCATCGCCAATCCTGATTTTGGCCTCTTGCGAACCTTGATCCGCTGGTGGGGCGACGATGCCGGCCCGTGGAAATCCCATGTCCAGTTCTATGCCAATCGCAGTGGCGATGCCGATTTCAGCAAAGTCGACACCGCGCAGTCGACCAAGGGCTTCGCCGATGAATTCAAGCGCCTGCTAACCGACACTCCACCGCCACCTCCCGAGCAGTGGCTTGCCTCACTGGCCGACGTTCGCGGTTGGGTGGAGCAGATCCAAGCGCGCGGCGGCGAGGTTATTTTTTACGACACCCCAACCTCCGGCAAATTGCGCGAATACGCCAATAGCGGGTATCCCAAATCACTTTACTGGGACCGGTTCGCTGCCATGATCGGCGCACCGACGTTGAGCTACACCGATATACCTGCACTGGAAGACGCGCCATTGGCGGATGGTTCGCACCTGGATTTCCATGACAAACCCGACTACACCCGGGCTCTGGTCGATGCACTGGTGGATCGCGGCTGGCTGCAGCGCTGAGGGTAGCGCTCTCAACCGATCAAGCCTTTCTCGCGCACGCGGTGCAGTTCATCGCGCACTTGGGCGGCCTCCTCAAACTCAAGATTCTGAGCATGCTGGTACATCTGGCTTTCCAGCTTGCGAAGACGCGAGGCTAGTTGAGCTGGGCTCAAGGATGCGTATTCGGCATCCGCTTCGGCCACGCGTCGCGAAGCCGCGGCACTGCGGCCTCGCGATTCACGACGCGTACCAGCCTCAGCACGCGCGCCTTCCATGATGTCGGTGATTTTCTTGCTGACGCCCTTGGGCGTGATGCCATGTTCCACGTTGTATTCGACCTGCTTGGCGCGGCGCCGGTCGGTTTCGTCGATGGCAATCTTCATTGAGCGGGTGATCTTGTCGGCATACAAGATCGCCTTGCCGCGCAGGTTGCGCGCCGCACGGCCAATCGTCTGGATCAACGAACCCGATGAGCGCAGGAAGCCTTCCTTGTCCGCATCGAGGATCGCAACCAACGAGACTTCGGGCATGTCGAGGCCCTCGCGCAGCAGGTTGATGCCGACCAGTACATCGAATTCACCCAGGCGCAAATCGCGCAGGATCTCGACGCGCTCAACCGTCTCGATGTCCGAATGCAGGTAGCGCACGCGGATACCGTGTTCGCCGAGGTATTCGGTCAGATTCTCGGACATGCGTTTGGTCAACGTGGTAACCAGCACGCGATCGCCCATGGCGATTCGCGCATGGCACTCGGACAAAAGATCATCAACCTGGGTGCGTACCGGGCGGATTTCGACTTCGGGATCGATCAGGCCGGTGGGTCGCACCACCAGCTCCACCACACTGCCCGCAGATTTCTCCAACTCGTACGCACTGGGCGTCGCCGAGACAAAGATGCAGCGCGGCGCGCGTGCTTCCCATTCATCGAATCGGAGCGGTCGATTGTCGAGCGCCGAAGGCAGGCGGAATCCGTATTCAACCAGATTTTCCTTGCGCGAGCGATCACCCTTGTACATGCCACCGAGCTGCGGAATGGTCACATGCGATTCGTCGACCACGAGCAAGGCATCGGCTGGCAGATAGTCGAACAGGGTCGGCGGCGGATCGCCCGGTGCCGCTCCTGTCAGATGCCGCGAATAGTTCTCGATGCCCTGACAGTAGCCAATCTCGGCCATCATTTCCAAATCGAACTGGGTGCGCTGCTGCAGTCGCTGGGCCTCAAGCAACTTGTTCGCTGCATAGAGTTGTTCGAGACGTTCCTTGAGTTCGGTCTTGATCGTCTCGACGGCCTTGAGGGTTGCTGCGCGCGTCGTTGCATAATGCGTTTTCGGATAAACCGTATAGCGAGGCACCTTGCGCAGCACTTCGCCAGTCAACGGATCGAAGATCGCCAGGTTTTCGATATCGCCATCGAACAACTCGATGCGCAAGGCTTCGGTTTCCGATTCGGCCGGAAACACGTCGATCACTTCACCACGCACGCGATAGCTGCCACGACGCAACTCCATGTCATTGCGCGTGTACTGCAGTTCGGTCAGATGACGGATCAGCTTGCGCTGGTCGGTATGCTCGCCGCGGGCGAGGATCAGGCGCATCTGCAGGTAATCCTCGGGCTTGCCGAGACCATAGATCGCGGAGACCGTGGCCACGATCAGTGCATCGGGCCGCGACAGCAGGGTCTTGGTCGCCGACAGACGCATCTGCTCGATATGGTCGTTGATCGAGGCATCCTTCTCGATGTAAGTATCCGAGGAGGCGACATAGGCCTCGGGCTGATAGTAATCGTAGTAGCTGACGAAGTACTCGACCGCGTTGTTCGGGAAAAACTCCTTGAACTCGCCATAGAGCTGGGCAGCCAGGGTCTTGTTCGGCGCCATGATCAGGGTCGGCCGCTGCACTCGCTGGATCACATTGGCGATCGTGTAGGTCTTGCCCGATCCGGTCACGCCGAGCAGGGTTTGCCTGGCGACACCTGATTCAAATCCCGCAACCAGACGCTCGATCGCCTGCGGCTGGTCGCCGGCTGGACGGTATGGTGCTTCGAGTTGAAATCGATCAGTCATGAGATGGGGAGCCGCAGGCGGTAAACGATAAGCGGGAAATGCCCCGCACGGCAATCTTCGACAGGTCGTGCCGCGCGGGGAAAATTCAAGCACCGATGCGGCCGAATTCCCAATCCTCCTACGCCAGCGATCGGCATTTTCCTACACGTCCTGGCGACAATCGGCCATCGTCGCCAAGAATTGCCCTGCCTAGCATGGACACAACCATTCCAGGAGGGAACAGGCCATGTGCATGCAGACAAAGCGAGTTGCGGGAGTCACCCTGATTGAGTTGCTGATCGTCGTTTCAATCATCGCTGTGTTGACCACGATGGCGATGCCAGCCTTGGGCAGCCTCAAGCAGTCGGTCGCGTCACGATCCGCGCGCAGCGCCCTATCGGTATCGATCAACCAGGCACGCATCGGGGCTGCGATGCGCGCACAGACCGTGGTCGTCTGCCCTTCCGCCAACCAAGTCGATTGTGATCACGATCTACTCTGGCAGCATGGCTGGATCACCTTCCTGGACACCAATCAGGATGGCAGTCATGACCCGTCCGAGGAACTCATCGGAGTCACTCAAACCCAGTCGTCTGGTATTGCCATCCTCAGCAGCAGCGGGAGGCACCGCATTCGCTATCGGGCTGACGGCTCCTCCGATGGCAGCAATCTCACCCTCACCGTCTGCGACCGCCGGGGCGTGAAGTCCGCAACTACGCTTGTGGTCAGCAACTCGGGACGGCTGCGCAGCGGCGTTCCGACGCCTACCCAGGCGACGGCCGCCTGTGCGGCAATTGACCGCTGAACGAAGCGCAGGGCTTGACGATCTGCGACGATGTCGCGAAAATGCGCGGCTACGCCCGAATAGCTCAGCTGGTTAGAGCACTTGACTGTTAATCAGGGGGTCGCTGGTTCGAGTCCAGCTTCGGGCGCCAAATTGAAAGCCGCGAGAAATCGCGGCTTTTTTTGTATGCGCAACATGAAGATTTCAATCGTGAACGAGGCGATCGCTGGAAGGATCGCCTCCCCTTGATGAACCCAAGCTCAGTCATGGATAACCCGGTAACACGGCACATAGGCCGCCGTGCCGGGAAGCTTCATGCGCTGCTGGGCGACGAAGCTGGCCAGCAGGTCGTCCAGCGCTTGCATAATCGCGTCATCGCCGCGGATCAGGAACGGCCCGTACTGTTCGATCGCCCGCATGCCGTCGATCTTTACGTTGCCGGCAACGATCCCTGAAAACGCTCGGCGCAAGTCAGCCGCAAATTCATGTTGCGGCTGATCGCGATGGAGATTCAGGGAAGCCATTGCCTCGTGAGTTGGCTGGAACGGATGCTGCAGGCTCTCGTCGATGTTGATTGCCCAATTGAAAAAGAACGCATCCCGGCTTTCCAAACGGTACTTGCGCACACGCTCGACACCCTTGGCCACCTGACGCGCGACCAGACCGGGATCATCGATGATGATCTGGTAAAAGCGTGAGACATCGTCGCCCAGGGCGAGGCGCAGAAAACGGTCGATCTGCTCGAAGTACGCGGCAGACTCACTCGGCCCCGTAAAGATCAATGGATAGGGAATCCCGGCATTGTCCGGATGAAGCAGGATGCCAAGCAGGTAGAGGATTTCTTCAGCGGTTCCGACCCCTCCCGGAAACACGATGATCGCGTGCGCGGTCCGCACGAATGCTTCAAGGCGCTTCTCGATATCCGGCATGATGATGAGGTTGTTGACGATCGGATTCGGCGATTCGGCCGCGATGATGCCCGGCTCGGTGATGCCGATATAGCGATTTTTGCGGCGACGCTGTTTCGCATGGCCGATCGTCGCCCCCTTCATCGGTCCCTTCATCGCCCCCGGGCCGCAGCCCGTGCAGATGTCGAGATCGCGCAATCCCAGTTGATAGCCGACATGCTTGGTGTAGTCGTACTCGTAACGCGAAATCGAATGTCCGCCCCAGCACACCACCAGATTTGGATCGACATTCGGACGCAGCACGCCCGCGTTTCGCAGGATGTCGAAAACCGCGTTGGTTATGCCTTCCGAAGTGCTCAGATCAAAGCTGCGGCCTTCAATCTGGGTTGACACGTAGACAATGTCGCGCACCACCGCAAACAGCAGTTCATTGATACCGCGAATGATCTTGCCATCGACGAAGGCATGCGCCGGTGCATTGGTAAGCTCAAGGCCGACTCCGCGATCCTGCTGCAGAACCTCGATTTCGAAATCAGCATGCAACTCGGTTGCCGCGCGCGGATCATCGGTCACCAGGCCTTGGGTCAGCACAGCCAGTGCGCAACTGCGCAATAACTGGTGCAAACCGCCAGCACTCGCGTCGCGCAATCGTGCAACTTCCTGGCGCGAGAGAACATCAAGGCCTGAGGTCGGGCCGATGCGTGCACTGACCGTGACTGACTTGATCCGGGACGGGGCTGGATTGTTCATTGATTTCTCGTCAAAGGCATCACATCCGCGGCTTCAGCGGGACGATGCGTGGAGGATTCGCCTCAGGGCGGTCGGTTAGGATCCGCGAATGCACTGGATCGGGTCAATATGCGGGCAGCGTTTCAGGCCTTCTGGCGAGCATAGCCTGCAACTGCTCCTGCATTGCAGGCATGGTGCCATCCATGGCAATAAAAAAACCGGCGCCCTTGCGGACGCCGGTCAATTGTTCGTTCACTCAGATCAGATCTGATCAGAACGTATAGCGAACCGTTGCCAACACCGACCAGCGCTGCGACGGGTTGACAGACTCATTCACGGGCAGTGTTGCTGGCGAATAGCTGCCGCTGCTCATGTAGGCGGGTTTGGATATGTCATAGATGTAGCGTCCCTGGGAATCGACTCCGCTGACGTCGGCAAGGTTGCGGTATCCCGGGAAGCTGGCACGCTGCTCGACACCCCAGTCCTTGTTCAGCAGGTTGGTGAAGTTGAAGAAATCAAGGCGGAACTCAGCCTTGTTGCCCTTGAACAAGCCCGGGAATTCCTGGCGGAAGCTCACATCCAGTTGATTGAGCCAAGGTGCACGCGCCT
>JBDTCQ010000102.1:0-9644 GCA_039923515.1 Dokdonella sp. | reverse complement strand
TCGCGCCAATAACTTCAGGATAAGCGAATTGACGCCGCGCGGAACCATCGATGACTTTGGTGATGCGCCCAGCGTTGCATTGGGCTCATCGGCCAATGAGGCCACAGCGATAGGCGCGACGGTCGGTGGAGGTGGCGCGACGCGAGTGTTGGGGTCACTGACCAGCGTTTACAAAAACTCTGCGACGACCAGCTTCGCAACGATCAGTGGCGGAAGGGGTAATACTGCAAGTGGAGCATTCAGCGCTGTAGGTGGAGGGGATGCAAATATTGCAAGCGGATATCGCAGCACAATCAGCGGTGGATATTTCCATCGCGCTGAAGGACAGTACAGCACGATCAGCGGCGGTCGATTTAGCAAGGCTCTGGGCAGTTACAGTGCCGTTAGCGGCGGAGAAGCCAATTGCGCGGGTGGCGATTACAGTTGGGTAGGTGGGATCGGCGCCAGAACTCGTCCAGGAACAGCAAATGCAGATCCCGATTGCGGGTACAGTTCTGGCACTACCCGCGGTGACTCTGGCACCTTCATTTGGGCTGGCAATCTGAACAATGGTGAAGGCGTCACGTCCACCGGGCCGAACCAGTTCCTCGTGCGCGCGCAAGGCGGCATGGCGATCAATACCAACGCGCCTACACCAGGATCTGCCTTAACCGTCAACGGCAACATGAGCTTTGGCGCGCAAAGCCAGCAAATGCTGAATCTGTACAACAGCGATTTCGGCATAGGTGTGCAAACCAATCGGCTGTATTTCCGCACCAATAGTGGCTTCAGTTGGTTTGAAGACGGCGCCCACAGCGATACCACCGACGACCCCGGTGCTGGCGGCACGCTGCACATGCGCTTGAGCACCACCGGCCAGCTGCAAACCACCACCGGCACCATCAGCACGCTGTCGGATGCGCGGCTCAAAGACGAAGTCGAGGACTACACCCACGCACTGGATCAGATCAGTGCGCTGAGGCCGGTGCGCTACCACTACCGCGATGCCGGCAAAGCCGCGTTCCAAGCCGAAGGCATGCACTTGGGGTTTCTCGCCCAAGAAGTTCAGCAAGTGTTCCCCGAATGGGTGAGTCAAGGCGAGGATGGCTATCTGATGCTGTCAATGCGCGGCTTTGAAGCCGTTGCGGTGCGAGCGATTCAGGAACTGAGCGCGCAGAACGAGTTGCTGCGGGAGAAGCTCGCTACTGACACGGGCGCCCTGGAAGCCAAGATCGCTGTGCAAGAGGAGCGACTGACTCTACAAAGCGTCGAATTCCAGGCGCGTTTGGATGCACTCGAAGCCAAACTGATCAAGCCATAGTGCCTTTCGCGCTGGCAGCCCACTTTTGGCTGCCATCACTGACCGGACGCTTTTTAAAACATCACACGCAGCAGACCGACTCGATGCGGCGCAGTGCGCCTGGTTGCTGACTTCTAACCATTTCAGACAGCCCTGCCACGGCGATGGCCCCTGATTAAAGAAATGTTTGCTGAAGTGGCCCCTCGTTTCGCGATTTCTCGTGTTTGCCCATATAGCCGCAATTTCAGCGCTTTTCGGAGACCGAAAAGCGGAAATGTATCGGCAATTTCAACGCTGCTGCATTGGCTATGGCGAAAGAGTCGTCGTGCGGCGGGTCGAACGTGATGCAAACGCAATAGGTTGCAAGGCGGCGGTGATGTGTTCACCGCTTGAATCAATAAACCCATCCGAATGGGGTGGATTGGAGAGGGCCATGTCTAGATGTGTATTGATACTGCTATTGGGAACAGCGACAGCGGCAGCCGGTGCTGCCACGCCTCGGTTCACAGGTGAGGGTCACTTGCGGCCACCGGATACCGTAAGCGACGACGGTCGTTTTGCGCTTGAGGCCAAGTTGGTGCCAGCCACTTTGAGCTCAGACGACGGGCGATTCTCGTTTAAAGCGGCGCTGTTTCCGGATGGCAAGTCGATTGCTGTCGCGTGCGGTAGCGACCTCATTTTTTTCGACGGTTTTGAAAACCAATAATTTCATCATCTTGGAGAACACCCATGAAAAGAACTCTTCTGACCTTGGCCCTGCTCGCGGCCACCAGTGCCGTGCACGCAGCACCGTGGACCTACCAGGGCACATTGAACGACGGCGGCAAGCTGGCGAACGGCAAATATGATCTGCGCGTAACACTGCTTGATAAAACCAAAACAGCAAGCATGAGCAGCCCGATCACGTTCTATTCCGTCGACGTGGTTGACGGCAGTTTCTCTGTCGAAGTCGATTTCGGCATCGACCTGTCGGCAGCGTCTGTGATGGCGCTTAAAACGGAGGTGCAGCAAGGCGGGTCTGGATTTGTGAGCTTGGGCGAGCCCACGCGGTTTGATCCAAAGGCCACGCTCGCTGGAGTGTGCTGGGATACCTCGGGCAACGCGGGAACCACAGCCGTGGACTTTATTGGAACGAGCGACAATCAGCCGCTGTCGATCAGGGCCAATAGCGCCAGCGCCATTCAGATTCAACCCAGCGCCGAACTGACTTCCAGCCGACCCATCACGCACAACATCATTGAGGGAAGCCGTGCCAACGGCGTGATATCACCCGCTCGCGGCGCCACCATCTCGGGTGGTGGATCGGTTAATGATGCCGATCCTCTTTACACAACGGGTGGTTCAAATCGGGTAGACGACCACTACGGCGCTATCGGTGGCGGCTTCGACAATCAAGCGGGTAGCCAGACCGCCAGTGCGTCAGATGCTGCTTTCGCCACGGTAGGAGGATTTTACAAGAACGTGGCAGGCGGGGGCTCGAGCGTTGTCAGCGGCGGTAAAGGTAACGTTGCGAGCGGATCTTTCAGCACGGTTAGCGGTGGCACTACAAACGAAGCTACCGGCTTCCGAAGTACGGTTAGCGGCGGAGCGACCAACTGTGCCGGCGGCGACGGTTCATGGGTAGGCGGGCAATCTGCCAAGACGCGCGTCGGAACCGACGCGGATGACGGGATCTGCGCACCGAGTTCGGGTGACTCGAATGGCGATGAAGGCAGCTTTGTCTGGGCCGATCAGTCGTCGAATGCGGACTTCGTATCGGCGCAGTCAAACCAGTTCATCATCCGCGCTGCAAATGGCGTGGGTATCAATACCAACTCGATCGGCGGTAGTACAGAAATGGTTGTTCAATCACTTGATGGTGGAACTACTTTTCAGCTCCGCACTCTCTCGAACAAGTCTGGGAGTCTGTCCGTCAGCGACACTACGGGAACAATGAGTGTTCTAACAGCGCCGACCGGGGGTTCCGACCGCCTGCAGGTTTTGGGCGGTAGTGGCGGAACAGCCACTCTCACGAACGGCGGCACCTGGACCAATGCCTCCAGTCGCAGCTACAAGGAAAACTTCTCAGCGGTCAACGCGGCCGACGTTCTGAGTCGCCTGGTTGCGCTGCCAATCATGACCTGGGATTACATTGGCTCCGCAGAAGGGCTGCATATGGGCCCGGTCGCCGAGGACTTCAAAGAGAGCTTCGGTCTGGCCGGTGATGGCAAGTCGATCAGCACCGTGGATGCAGACGGCATCGCGCTGGCGGCAATCCAGGGCTTGAACGCAAAGCTCGAAACAGAAAACGACGCGCTTCGCGCGCGCCTTGATGCGCTGGAAGCGCGCTTGCGGTAGCACTGAGCGTACGCGCCGACAATACAACGTCGGCGCGCACAGCCGAGCAGCTGACGCTATCTGAGTCTGGTGAGCAAATAGCACTTGGGACAGCCACTATCCCAATGCATTAATCGGTTTCCTGGATACAAAGGGATGCCAACCAATGGGCGTGGCAGATCTTGAGTCCGCGCAATGCGCCCACGTTGGCTGCGCGCGTTCGCGGCAAACCGTTTGCTGCAGTAACCGCACCCATCTGCGCTGATGGATTCCACCCATCGGAGGCCTGGTGCATCTCTTGTCCGATCTGACCTTCAGCAACGGTTTGGAATGATTCACCGACTCACGCTTGCGCATTATCCGCACGCAATCGGGCAAGGAATCGCTTCGCTTCTCGTGTCGGGTGTGGGTGCATTCCATGGAATGATTGCGGCCCACGGATGCGACAGGGCTCACTTGCGTGCATCATCGCGCGCGGCCAACTTTTGCATGACGGCCTCCGCTTGGCGTCGCTTTGTTGCGTATTCGGGGGTATCGAGTCTTTTCAGCGCTTGTTCGACGTCTGCACGCGCCGCTGTTCGATCGCCACGAGCAATGTGTAGTCGGCCGCGTTCGAGATAAGCCGTCCCCACGGTTGTCTCGTTCTCGATCTCCGGGTTGCGATCCAATGCGCCGAATGCGACTGCGATCAGTGATTCGGCTTCGTCGAGCGCGGCGGGGTCGTCGCTCGCGAGGAGACTCGAGGCCAGCGCGATGCGAAGTTGTGCGATCTCGACATGATCCCCCTCGTAGATCTTCTGGATAGTTTCAAGGGCGCGGCGAAAGTTGGGTATCGCGTCGGGATGGCGACCCTCAGCTTGACGCAAGTTGCCAAGTACCGAGGCGACATACGTGTTGTTGTAATCGTCATTGGGCGAAATTCGCTTGAGTGCCGCCACCGCTTCGAGGGCACGGGCATCCGCCTCGAGGTAGCGCCCCGCGTCGGTCAGGGCCGCGACTTCGGTCATGGCGGTGAGCCAGGTGTAGACACTGTCGCCAGTCGCCGCAAGAAACACTTCGAACGACTTGCGATAGCGCTCCACCGCCAGATCGAACTTGCCTTGGGCGCGGGCAAGATTGCCATAGGTTTGCAATGCCTGCGCATACTGTCCCGAACGAGTCTTGCCGAGTATCGTAAGTGCTTGCGCAAAGCTTCGCTCGGCCGCCTCGAAGTGAGCCATGCGGCGCTGAAGGTCGCCTATCCGCAGCAGAGTACCGCCGACATACAGATGATCGACCGGCAGCGACGCACGCTCGATGCGCAAGGCGGTCTCATACTCGTTTTGCGCCTCGGCATACTTGCGCTGGACACGCAGAACATCACCGATGCTTGTGCGCAATATCGCCGTACGCACGTGATCCTCGCCATTGTTTTTGGCAACGATCGCAAGCGCTTTCCCATAGCTCTCAAGGGCATCGGGATAGCGCCCGGCCTCTTGTTGAATCTTGCCAAGCACACCAAGACGCGCGGCAACTTGCACATTAGATTCGCCATAAGCAGCGCGAAACACGTCGACTCCGTGACGTGCAAGGCCCTCGGCCTCTGCATTGCGACCAGCGGCCAATTCGATGTGCGCAAGCGTTGATTCGGCGAGTGCCGTTCGTGGAAGCTCTCCGGCACCGGCATCGCGCAAGGTCTTTAAAGCGTCACGAACCAAAGGTTCTGCTTTCGCCACATCGCCAACGGCGTAAATCGCGTCCGCATAGACAGCCATCGCTTCTGCTGCAGCAATGCTGTTCGCACCACTCACTCCCGATTGCATTTCCCAAGCGCGCTTTAGGGTTGTTTGCGCCGCTTCTCGATCATCTAGACTGACCTGGATCTCGCCAAGATCCTTCAGCAACTGCGCCTGCAATTCGGGTTCGTTGGCGAGGCTCGTGTCGAGGACACTGATGCCGTTGCGGATCATGTCGGTGGGTGAGCGAGCCGTTGCACTCGCACGACTGATTGGATCCTGCTCGCGGAAGAGGGTCAGGATGAATTCCTTGACGCGCTCGCTGCGCGCGAGTTGACGCTCGGCGTTGGCGCGTTCGCTATCCGCACGCGCCGCTTCGCTGCGGGCGATATCTGCTTGCCACAATGCCGCCCCAAGGCCCGCAACCAATGAAAAAATCATGATCGCCGCGGCCGCGACACCGAGTTTATGACGACGTACAAACTTGCGTAGACGATAGCCCGGAGCATCAGCGCGCGCCGAGATTGGGCGGCCGTCAAGCCAGCGACGCAGGTCATCGGCAAACGCCGCCGCAGTCGGGTAACGCCGTGCCGGTTCACGCTGCAGCGCAGTGGCGATGATCAGATCGAGATCGCCCGAAAGACTGCGAGCAAGCTTGTGTGCATCACCTTGATCGCCATAGGCCTCACGGATTTGATTTGCATCAAGTTTGGTAGCGAGCGTACTCGCCCGGTCCACAACTTCCTGAGTGACTTCGAGCGCCAGTTGCGCAGACGTTGCCCCACGGCGCTGCCGCGGCAATTGCCCGGTCAGCAATTCGCAGAGCATCAAGCCCAAGGCGTAGACATCGGTCGCCGTACCGATTGCCTCGCCGAGAATTTGTTCGGGCGCGGCATAGGCGGGCGACAGCACGCGCATGCCGGTACCGGTCACGGTCTGTTCGCCGCTTTGCTCGATCAGCTTGGCGATGCCGAAATCAAGCACGCGCGGTGAACCCTTTGTGTCGACCAGCACGTTGGACGGCTTGAGATCGCGGTGCACGATGAGTTGCGTATGCGCGTAGGCGACCGCGTCGGCAACCACAGCGAGCAGCGCAGTCCGCGCATGGACATCGAGCGCGTGATGGCGTGCATACGTGGTTATCGCCTCACCGTCCACGTAATCCATGACATAGAACGGTCGGCCGTCCGAGGTCATTCCCCCATCGACCAGGCGCACGATGTGCGGGTGATTCAGCCGCGCGAGGATGCGTCGCTCCTGCAGAAAGCGGCGCAGGATTGCGTGAGTATCCATGCCGCGTTTGAGCACCTTGACGGCGACCTGTTGCTCGTAGGCGCCATCGGTACGTTCGGCCAACCAGACCACGCCCATGCCACCCTCGCCCAAGAGTCGCAGCAATCGATACGGTCCTGCCAAGCCATCGGCGGGCATGCCATCCATATCGCGATTGAGTACGCCAGGCACAGCCGCTGCGGCATCGCCATCAAGCAAGCCGCTCACATCCTCGTCGGCCATCAACAAGGCGCGAACTTCATCGGCCAACGCGCCATCGGTTGCTGCAACGCTTGCTAAGCGTTGCAAACGCTGATCGCTATCCAGGTCGACCAACTCATCGAACAAGGCTGAGATCTGTGACCAGCGATCGGAAGGATTTGTCATTGTTCAGATGGCCATCGCTTTTTGTTTCAGGATGCCACGCGCGATGCGGAATGCGTTGGTGAAAGTCGACATGGAATTACATCTGCGCCAATGTTTTCCGAGCACGCACGGTTGTGACGTGCTGCGCTCCGTTCAATGTTTCCAGCATGTCGGCGGCTTCGCGCTGCACCGCGATGGCTTCGTCGCGGCGCTGCAGTGCCAGCAACGCACTGGCGCGCGCTTCCAGCGCCTGGGCCAACTCGTCGCTGCGCTCGCCCAGTTGTTGCTTTAATCCCTGCGCCGCCGCTTCGGCCTCGCTGAGTGCCAGCCTGCCCTGACCTGCCTCGGCCAGCGAATGCGCACGGCTGGCACGCACCTTGAGGCACAACGTGAATTGTTCATTGTCCTGCCCACCACAGCTCTTCCACGCCGCGTCGATAGCAATCCGTGCAGCGCGGACATCGCCATTCTGACGCAAGCCGATCCACAAGCGGTGCTGGATCAGCTGCCAGTCTTCGCCGCGGTTGTCGACCTTTTCAAGCAGTTGCAGCGCCTCACGCATGCGCTTCTCACCTTCCTTGGCCTGTCCAAGGCGCATCAACACGAATCCGGAATTTCCCAGTGCAGCTGCCAGCCATGGATGATCGGGTGCCAGGGCGGCGCGCGCCACCGCAAGGCGTCGCTCGACCAGACGCTGCTCCTGTTCGAGATCACCGCGACTAGCGGCAACCGTTTCCAGTGTCCACAGCGGTGGAATGACGTTCGCTGACTCCTTGCCGAAAACGTGTTCTGCGATACTGAGCGCCTCGTTGGCCAGCGATTCTGCCTCGACGTAATTGCCTGCTGTCGCCTCTACGGTCGCAAGATTGCTGAGCGCGGGGATCAGCGTTTCGGGCGCGACATTGGCCTCGCGCTGGATCTCAAGCACGCGACGCTGCATGCGCCTGCTCTCGGGCAGGTTGCCTTCGTGGCTGATCACTTGTGCAAGCGAACCAAGCGCATTGGCGTAGTCGCCTGGAAGGTCGTGCGCATGCGGCTCGAGTATCGCTACGGCACGCTGCAGATAGGGCTTTGCCGCCGACATATCACCCCGATAGGCCGCCAGCACGCCGAGGTTGACCAGGGATTCGGCGACGGCCGGATGGTCAGCGCCGCGTGATTTCTCGGCTAGTGCCAGCGCACGTTCCAACAACGCCTGAGACTGCTTGAAGTCGCCCTTGTTCGTGGTGATCTCGCCGAAGTCGTCGAGCAGTTCACCTTGCAGCGCGGGATCGTCGGCGAACTCAGTGTCGATGCGTTTGAGCGCGGCGTCGAAAGACTGCGCGAGGGTGGTAGCGCCACCGTCGATTTGGCGCAGTGGATCTTCCTGCGTGAAGATTGAAATCAGGAACTTCGTCACGCGCTGTGAGCGTTCCGCGCTTTGCCGCGCGGAAACGGCTTCCTTATCGGCGCGTTGCGCTTGTTGATCTGCACGCTGCGCTTGTTGCTCGGCGAGCTGTGCCTGGTGGCGTGCCTTGTCGGCCTGCCACAGCGATGCGCCAAGACCGGCAACGAGAGCGAGTATCACCAGTGCGGTTGCCGCCACACCGACCCGATGGCGGCGCACGAAGCGATTGAATCGGTACGGCGCTGAATCAGCACGCGCCGTGATCGGGTGCCCGTCGAGCCAGCGTCGCAAGTCACCCGCAAATGCGGCCGCCGTTGCATAGCGCCGTGCCGGCTCACGTTGCAGCGCGGTAGCAATGATGAGATCGAGATCGCCCGACAGGCTGTGTGCGAGCTGACGCGCGTCCGCGTGATCGCCATAGGTCGTGCGAACTTGATCGGCATCCAGTCTTGCGGCGAGTGTGCTCGCTCGATCCACAACCTCCTGACTGGCATCGAGCGCCAATTGTGCTGACGTCACGCCACGGCGCTGGCGAGGCAGTTGCCCGGTCAGCAACTCGCACAGCATCAAGCCCAAGGCGTAGACATCGGTCGCCGTGCTGATTGCCTCGCCGAGGATTTGTTCGGGCGCGGCGTAGGCTGGCGACAACACGCGCATGCCGGTTCCGGTCATGGTCTGTTCGCCGCTCTGCTCGATCAGTTTGGCGATGCCGAAATCAAGCACGCGCGGTGATCCTTGTGTATCGACCAGGACGTTGGAGGGTTTCAGATCGCGGTGCACGATGAGTTGCGTATGTGCGTAGGCAACCGCGTCGGCGACCACGGCGAGCAGCGCAGTCCGCGCCCGCACGTCGAGCGCGCGTTGGCAGGCATAAGTCGTTATCGCCTCGCCGTCGACATAATCCATGACGTAGAACGGTCGGCCGTCGGAGGTCATGCCACCATCGACCAGTCGCACGATATTCGGGTGATTCAGGCGCGCGAGGATGCGCCGCTCTTGCAGGAAACGACGCAGGATCGCGTGGGTATCCATGCCGCGCTTGAGCACCTTGATGGCGACTTGTTGTTCGTAGGCGCCATCAGTTCGCTCGGCCAACCAGACCACGCCCATGCCGCCTTCGCCGAGTAGACGCAGCAAACGATACGGGCCAGCCATGCCATCGGCGGGCATGCCATCACTCTCGCGAGTCAACACACCCGGTACAGCCGCCACTGCATCGCCATCGAGCAGGCCGCTCGCCTCTTCGTCGGCCATCAACAAGGCGCGAACTTCGTCAGCCAACGCGGCATCGGTTGATTCGACGGCCGCC
>JBDTCQ010000101.1:0-8393 GCA_039923515.1 Dokdonella sp. | reverse complement strand
CGCCGGGTCGGTAGAGATCGCGCCCGCTCCATGCAAAAACGTCGAACCACGCTTCTGGGCGACCCGCTACGGCGAAATCGGAAAGATCAAGCGCCGGCTGGTTGAACGGCACCATTGACACGTTGCGGCCGGAGCGCGCGACCAGTACATGGGCGGCCTTCAACTCATAGGCGAGCATGGCATTGCCACTGGCATCGGCGACGCCCTTGACGACGGTGTTGCCTGCTTCATCAAGGACACTGAGCTCGACTCCACCGAGTGGATCGCCGGTTTTCAGCGAAGCCGTGTGCACAAACATCTTGTCTTTGTACATGCGCGTGTGCACGCCGATGTCGCTGACGAAATAGAAACTCGTCTCCATTTCGTCCTGGAACCGTCCAGGTTGTCTCATCACGGCAAAATAGAGGCCCGGTTTTTCCAGATCGGGGATGTTCTGAATCGGCAGGTAGTTCAGCGCGCGCTCGTTTTCGGCGCCACTGAGGACAAAGCGATTGGAGTAGACCGAATCGGCAATCTGGGAGACCGGCTTGCCCTCGCGGTCGTACCAGTCGCCTTGTGGATCGAGTTCCCATGAGCCGCGCTTTCCGTTCTTCTGGTAGGCAGCAAAAAAGTTGGCGACTTCGGCATCGCGAACACGCAGGAATTCGACATCGACCTCCTTGACGTTGACCGAGACCACCGGCAAACCACGCGTCTCGCGCGCCGGCAACACGCTGCCCTGCGCGGCGAACCCTACCGCCGGCTCCAGTGGGCCGGTGAAGATATCCTTGGCTACCTCGCTACCGAGGGTCTGGCCGTCGACCGCCGAGAGTCCGCCCTTGATGCGCACGGTGTAGCTGGCATTCGCCTGCACATACGGGAAGCGCAGCGTCTTGCCGTCCTCGTCCAGGGCCCAGCTTCCCGTTATCGCTTCGCCGTTGCTGCCGGTGACGCCAAGCAGGCTGTCAAAATTCTGCGTGCCAGTCAGTTGCTCTGGAAATTCGAGGGTCAAGGCGAGCTGACCCTGATACTGCTCGGCACGCGCCGAGATGACTTCGAATTTGTTGCTCTTGGACGGCTTCGCCGGTTCAGCAGTCACGGGCTTCTGGCCTTGCACCTCGGGCACCGAGGCGGGTCGCTGTCCGCAGGCAGACAGCAGCAGCGCAGTCGCGAGCAACGAGCAATGGAAAAGGCGCAATTTCGATCCGGCCGGCAAGGTCGACATTCTTAACTCCAAGGGGTGTTCAGCCAGCACAGTATAGCTGCGCATTTGTGACGCTTTTCGGGCGCGTCATGGACAAAGGGCGATCTCATGAAATGTTCGAGCTAAGCTTGCCTCATGAAAACAGCCCTGATCTGGTTCCGCCGCGACCTGCGCCTTACCGACAACCCGGCTTTGATCGCCGCTCTCGAGACATATGAGCGCGTTGTGCCCGTCTACATCCATGCACCCGACGAGGAGTTGCCATGGGCGCCCGGTGCGGCGAGCCGCTGGTGGTTGCATCACTCGCTTTCTGCGCTCGATGCCGATCTGCGTGAGCGCGGTTCATCCCTGCAGATCGTGTTCGGCCCCACCCAGACTGCCTTGCGAGCGCTGCTCAAAGCCCACGACGCGTCCGCGGTTTACTGGAATCGTCTGTACGAACCCGCCATCACCGCGCGCGATACGCGGATCAAGCAGGCCCTGCTTCATGAGCACATCGATGCGCGCAGCTTCAAGGCTGGCGTCTTGTTTGAACCTTGGGAAATCCGCACGGGTCAGGATCAGCCGTATCGCGTGTTTACGCCGTTCTGGCGCAAGTTGCGATCATCGTTGCAAGTTCGCCCGCCTCTGCCGGCTCCTGAAAAATGGGTGGCGCCGTCAAGCGCCAATGGGCGGTCGCTCGATGAACTGGCCTTGCGGCCGCACATTCGCTGGGATCGCCAGTTCCATGACGAATGGACGCCGGGTGAGGCGGGCGCCTCCGAGGCGTTCGAGGATTTCATTGAATCCGGTTTGCGTGACTACGCCAGTGATCGTGATCGCCCCGATCGCGTGGGCACGTCGCGACTGTCAGCGCACCTGCATTTCGGGGAGATTTCGCCGATGCAGATTGCCTGGGCACTGGAAGAACGTGTGCATCAAGCCGGTGATTCCGCACGTGCGGCCGGTGCCGAAAGTTTCCTGCGCGAAATTGGCTGGCGCGAGTTCTCGCAGCATTTGTTGTTCAACTTCCCCGACATGCCCGAGAAGAATCTCAATCCGCGCTTCGACGAGTTCCGTTGGGGCGACGAGGACATAGTGGCGATAAAACGCTGGCAGCAAGGACGCACGGGCATTCCAATCATCGATGCGGGCATGCGTGAACTCTGGGCGACCGGCATCATGCACAACCGTGTGCGCATGCTGGTGGCTTCGTTCCTGACCAAGAACCTGCGCCAGCACTGGCTGCACGGCGCACGCTGGTTCTGGGACACCCTGGTCGATGCCGATCTGGCCAACAACGCGCAGGGCTGGCAATGGACTGCTGGTTGCGGAGTCGACGCATCGCCGTATTTCCGCATCTTCAATCCGGTCACCCAAGGCGGAAAGTTCGATCCGCATGGCGACTATGTGCGTCGCTGGGTGGCTGAACTGGCTGGCGTTCCGGCGCCGTTGATTCATTCCCCATGGAATGATCCGCGCGTTCTTGAGGCAACGGGATATCCCGCGCCGATGGTCGACCTGGGCGAATCGCGTGCAGTAGCGCTGGCGGCCTATCAGCAAATGCCACGGTGATCCCGGCCGCACACGGATTGCGTTTTCACTACACTAGCCCGGCGTTGATGGCGGAGTCCGCCTGGTCGCGACGCGCAAATTCCGGAGGGTTGGCATGTTCGATTCAGCAGACGGCAAGCGCGAGGCCATGTCCAAGGTGGATACGGCCTGGCTGCGCATGGAGCGGCCGACCAACTTGATGATGATCACCGGCGTGCTGGCGTTTGCCGGGCCCCTCGTTCACGCTGAGATCAAGCAATTGTTCGGCGAACGCTTCCTCGCCTATCGCCGCTTCCGGCAGAAGGCAGTCAATACGTCTTCCGGTGCCTACTGGGAATCCGATGCCGATTTCGATCTCGATTGGCATGTCCGAGTCGCCGCCTTGCCAGGCGCGGCCGACAAGGCCGAGCTTGAAAAATTTGTCGGCGAACTGGCGTCCACGCCACTTGATCATTCCAAGCCACTCTGGCAATTTCATGTTGTGGAAAATTATCGTGGAGGTAGCGTGCTGGTCGGACGCATCCACCATTGCTATGCCGATGGCATGGCCCTGGTCCAGGTCATGCTCTCGCTGACCGATACCGCGCCGGAGCCCGAAAGACAAGCTGACCTCACCAAGACCTGGCTCGATCGGGATGGCACGAATGTCTGGCAGCGCATGCTTGAACCGGCCCAGGCCGGTCTCGGCAAGGTGCTCAAGGTTGGCAACAAGGTTTACGGCAAGATGACCGAGATGATCAACGATCCGGCCGTCGCTGCCGATGTTGCCCGCGAGGGGGGCGATATCACGCGCGAGTTGGCGCATGCGCTGCTCCTGCCTGACGATCCGCAGACGTTGCTGAAAGGACCGCTTGGCGTGGTCAAGCGCGTCGCCTGGACTGATCCTTTGCCGCTGGAGGAAGTGAAGACGCTCGGTCGGGTTTTCGATTGCACAGTCAATGACGTATTGCTGGCTTGTGCCAGCGGCGCCTTGCGCAGCTATCTGCTTGAAGAGGGCGGTAACGTCGATGGTCTGACCATTCGTGCCACGGTGCCGGTCAACTTGCGCCCGCTTGAGCATGCGAAAAAGCTAGGCAACCATTTCGGCCTGGTTTTTCTCGAGCTTCCGGTTGGCGAGGCCAATCCGTTACGACGTCTCGAACGCGTTGCTGCGTGCATGCGTGAACTCAAGCGTTCCCGCCAGGCGATTGTCACCTTTGGTTTGCTTGCCGCGCTCGGCATGGGGCCGCAATCCTTTCAGGCCCCGGCACTGGAGTTATTCAGCCGCAAGGCGAGCGCGGTTGCAACCAATGTGCCGGGCCCACAGCAACCGCTATACATGACCGGTGTCGAGGCCACCGAATTCATGTTCTGGGTGCCGCAGTCCGGATCGATCGGAGTTGGTTTGTCGATTCTGAGCTACAACGGCAGCGTGCATTTCGGACTGATGGGCGATGCCAAGCGCGTACGTGATCCCAACGCGGTGACAAAACGGTTTGCCAAGGAATTCGAAAAACTCGTAATGATCGCGCTGATGGAAGACTGGGACGGCAACACGGTCGCCGGCGACGCCGAGGCCACGTTGCAGCATTACCTCTGAGTTGCTGACGAAGGCGCCTTGGCTGACGCCACTTTCTTCGACTGCAATTTGACGCGCTCAAGGCGCCGATGAATCAAACCCGGTGGCAAAAATGCGGTCATGGATGCCGGCGATATCCGCAATCACGGCGATGCTCGTCTTGAGGATCGCACCACCCATGGCTCGCGCATTCGGACCCACATGGGGCGGCGTGTCGCCACTGTTGTGATACCAGGGATAGCTGTCGTAGTCGCTTTCAATCCCAAGCAGGGTGCGTTTCCCGGCCTGCAGGTAGGGCATGTGATCCGAGCCGAACGGGTTGGTACTCAGGGTGACATGCAGCTCGGGAACATAGGTTGCCGCAGCAGCAGCGAACTGGTTGAGGTAGGCATTCCAGGTCGCATAGCTTTCAAACACCGCATCGAGCTGGGTATCGGCGCTGTAGCCGATCATGTCCATCGTGACCACGGCTTGCACCTTGGCCAGATCCCCGGATGCCTGAAGTGCTTGGACGTGCGCCTTGCTGCCATACAGGCCCTGCTCCTCGCCCGCATAGCACATGAACAGGATGCTGCGCTCTGGCGCGAAAGTGACCAGCACGCGGGCCAGTTCGATCACTCCTGCGCAACCGGAGGCATTGTCTTCGGCGCCGGGTGTGTTGACCGTGGATTTGATGTTTGAATTGCGCGAATCGTAGTGGCCGCCGACGATGATCCATTGATCCGGATACTCGGTGCCAGTCCATTTTCCAATCACGTTGTTGACGCTGATCTGGCCACCGTTGCTGCCCGGCATGGTGAAGGCCGGCGCACTGACGGCGAGTCCGAGGGCGTTGAATTTCGTTTCGATCCAGGCTCGCGACAGCGCAAGCTCGGGGCCGTAACTCGATCTATCCCAGTCAGCCAGCGTGGTCACGTCGGCAAACCAGCGCACCGTGTCAATCGAGTCGACCACCGACTGGATGGTCGGATTGGCGGCGGCTGGCGCATCTTCGGGCCGGTAACGCCAGGTGATCGTGCTATTCGGTACGATCTCCCGCCATTCATCAGAATGGCCATCATGTAGCGCGGGCAGCGGTGTCGATAGTTCGGCCGCGGAAAGCTCGCGCAATTCCCAGCGTCCGCTGCGCGATATCAATCGGCCTGGAGAGTTAGCGTCCAGCGCGCAGCCACGCGCATGCAGGCGCAAGCGATCACGCTTGAAATCGGGGATTCGACCAAGCACGTTGCGATCAAGCGCAGCCTTGCGCACCTCGCCACGATCGCCAACCAGGAGTAACTGGTCGCCGAGTTCCAGCCACCAGCGCACATGCGTATCGTGCTTGCGCGCGGACACCTCGGCCGCATCGGCATTGCTGATATCGACGACGATTGCGCTTTGTTGCGTGAGGTTTGGCGGTGTCGCGGGTACGTCGATGATCGGCACGCTGGGTCCTTATCGGCAAGCAAGCGGCTGTCGATGCGGCGCATCGTCAGGTTCAGCGGGCATTGTAGATCGGTCCGTCCATATCGCGGTGTGAAATGGATTCGACAATTGGCCGGTCTGGTTGTCCGACCCTGTGACGGCAGTCAGTGCTTAACGAAAAAGTGCAGCTCCCGCAAAGAAAAACTGCATCCATTCCTGTGCATTCTTCGTACCTACCTGAAATTCCTTGCCACTGTTCCGTGACTCCGCCTCGCGGCCATGGCGGCAACCCATGTCTTGAGGAGACAGATCAATGAACCGTCGAACCTTATTGCAACATCTGGCAACGCTTGCGGTTCTTCCGCTGCTGCCTTCGTGCTCGCAGGCGTCCAACGCGCACAGCGGAGCCAGCACCGGCGCAATCACGGCCCTGGCAAAACCGCACACGGAATGGCGCGGGGTGGTCAGCAATGCGGCTTACGCGGTGTTGTTCGAGGAGGATACCGAACCATCGGGCAGCAGCCCGCTGAACGATGAGCACCGGGAGGGAACCTTTGTCTGCGCGGCTTGCCGATTGCCGCTCTTCGACAGCGCAAACAAGTTCGAGAGCGGCACTGGCTGGCCGAGCTTCACCCAGCCGATCGCCGGCAACATGCAGACCAAGCGCGATTTCAAACTGGTCTGGCCGCGCACCGAATATCACTGCGCTCGCTGCGGCGGACATCAAGGCCATATGTTTGACGATGGCCCCAAGCCGCGCGGAGAACGCTGGTGCAACAACGGGCTGGCCCTGGAATTCATTCCACATGGGCAACCGCTGCCCGAACTGAGGAGTTGAGCATGAGCTTTTCGAGAATCTCCGTGATGCCACATGCCGCCTTGCTTGGCCTGCTGCTGTCGTTGTTTGCAATGACAGCCTGTGCAGGCCCTGCAAATGACGCCACACCCACGCCGTCAGCAGCCAAGGAAACGACCGATGTCGCGATCTTTGCCGGCGGCTGCTTCTGGTGCATGGAACCCCCGTTCGACAAGCTGGCGGGTGTCATCTCGACCACCTCCGGCTATACCGGTGGTACTCAGGCCAACCCGACCTACGAGCAGGTCTCAGCCGGTGGCACCGGGCACGCGGAGTCGATCAAGGTCGTCTTCGATCCGGCCAAGGTCAGCTACAAGCAGTTGCTCGATGTGTATTGGCACAATGTCGATCCGTTCGCGATCAACCAACAGTTCTGCGATCACGGTGATCAGTACCGCACGGCCATCTTCACCACGGGTCCCGAGCAGATGCGCCTCGCCGAAGAAAGCAAGCGCGAGCTGGAAGCCTCGGGCCGCTTCGACAAGCCCGTCGTCACCCAGATCGTCACCGCTTCGACGTTTTATCCAGCCGAGGACTACCATCAGGACTATTACCAGAAGAATCCGGTCCGCTACAAATTCTATCGCTACAACTGTGGACGTGATGCGCGACTGGAGCAGATCTGGGGCGGTTCGGCACATTGATTGAGAACGTTCGACGATTGCGTGAAGCGCGCGGCGTCTGACCAACAGGAGTTCCGCCATGAGGCTTGCCCGTCTACCCGTTCTTGTTGCGATTCTCGCGCTGGTGCTGCTGCTCGTCTCCGGGCCCGGCACGCGATTGGCTCTCTGGCATTTCCGCACCGGCTTCACGCTGATGACCTGGGCCACGTTTCTTGGACTGGGTGCGGCGGCCCTGGCTGTCTTGCTGTTGCTGATTCCGCGCACTCGGCGTGGACACGCAAAGAACCTGGCCTTCGGAATAGTGCTGGGGCTGGCTGCTGCGGCGATGCCACTGCTCGGTGCCTACACGGCGAAGACGGTTCCCTTCATCCATGACATCTCGACCGATACCACGCACCCACCCGAATTTGTCGCGATCCTGCCGCTGCGTGCCGACGCCCAGAATCCTGCGACGTATGGTGGCCCGGAAGTTGCCGCCGCGCAGCACTCCGGCTATCCCGATATCCGCACCCAAACGCTTGACGTCGCACCGGCAGAAGCATTCGCCCGTGCCGAGAAGGTGGCTCGTGACATGGGCTGGGTGATCGTTGCCGCCGATGCTGCAACGGGCCGAATCGAAGCGACCGACACGACATTCTGGTACGGCTTCAAGGATGACATCGTGATCCGCATTGAAGCCGAGGGTGCTGCCAGCCGCATCGACATCCGCTCGGTATCACGCGTCGGCAAGAGCGACGTCGGCAAGAACGCCGCGCGCATCCGCGCATTCGTGAAAGAGCTCGGCAGTCGGCCGCCGTCGCAGTGAGTTCGCAGTAGAGCAAGTCATGTTTTGAGGCCGGCCTGCGTGCGCGTGAAGCCGGGATCATGACCTTTGGCCGTGGACGATGGTCGTCCGAGCCGTCCATTGTTACGGGCCGCGAAGAGGGGTCGGCCGTGCACCTGGCCGTTTCGCGTCGCCGACCACGCGACTTCGCTCGCACCACTGCCATCACCTCTCAAAAGGGTTTGTCATGCGCCGTACTCTGATCGTTGCCATCGCCTTGGCGCTTTCCACCGCTCCATTACTTGCTTGCGCTGAAAATGCAGCGCTGGTGGCTCAGTCTGCCGAGGTCACCACGCAATTGCCGCGTGATGTTCGCCCGACCCACTACGAGATTGCAGTAACGCCGCATGCCGAATCGCTGGCTTTCGATGGCAAGGTCACGATCACGCTTGATGTGCTCAAAGCGACCGATC